>RFFX01000001.1 GCA_003696765.1 Zetaproteobacteria bacterium
CCGGCTGCCGGCGGCGAGGAAGACCAGCGGGAAGATGTTGGGCCTCCGTGCGGTCGGGTCGTCGGCGCCGCAGGCGGTGAGCACCACTCGGGCGGGGGGAGGCGCTGCAAGGTGCAGCAGCTCGACGGCGCGCAATTCCCCCGACGCCCCTTCCCCGCCCGGCAGGAGCAGGGCGGACTCCAGCGGCAGGCGGGGGTGGTGGTGGGCGTGCGCGGCCAGGTGGAGGGTGTCGTATCGTCCCATCCGGCGCAGCAGCGTCGAGGCGTCGATCGGGAACGCGAGGCGGCTCTCCCGTGCCGGGCCCAGTTCACGCACCGCCCTCAGCTCCGCCTCGGCCAGCAGTAGTCGGGAGGGGCCCCTGCCGGGGTTGCCGGCCAGCAGTACGCCGCCCCGCCGCCGGTCGGTGTTGCGCGATCCCTGCCACAGGATGTGGGGGGTGTAGCGCAGGGCGTAGCGGGCAAGCAGCGGCTTCCCCGTCGCATCGGGCAGCAGGGAGAAGGGGAGCCCGGCCAGCCGGTCTGCGACGACGATGGTGAGCACGCCCCCCTCGGGCAGCCGCCGCTGCATGGGGCGCCACAGCAGCCGCTGGAGCAGCCGGGCCTCCCGCCGGATGGTGGTGTGGCGCATCAGCCCCACCTGGAGCCGACGCAGCGCCGGCCGCCACCGTGCGACCGGAGCGAGCGCGACGGCGTGGATCCGGCCGCGACGGCAGAGCCAGCCCCATGCCCGACGTCGTCCGGCGAAGTAGACCAGCAGCGGCCGGCGCATCCGCCGGAGCAGCCGGTCGAACGCGGCTCGTTCGGGCGGCCGGAAGGGCTGCGCCCGCGGAGCGGCCCACAGCCGATAGAGCTCGCTCAGCCAGAGCGCGCCGGCAGGGTCGTGGTCGGCGAAGGCGGTGGCGACCGCCTCCTCGGCCAGCAGGATCGGTGCGTCGATCCCTTCGCGGTCGATTCCCCCGCCCGCCGGTTGCCGGAGCAGGGCGCGCAGCGCCTGTTCGTAGAGGGAGTGCGCCCGGGACACCTCCCCGCCGTGGTGGGCGTTGCGGGCGCGCAGCCAGAGCGCCTGCCATCCCCCGCCGTCGGGGAGGGGATCCACCGGTCGCTCCGGGTGGGCCAGCGCGCCAAGTCGGGCGAGTTCCCCGGCGATTTCGGTCAGGCCGGTGGCGACCGCCCGGCTTCGGGCCTCCGCCGCCGCCCGGTCGCCCTCCTCCAGACGCCCCTGACGATAGCGCAGCCGCGCCAGGTTGCGCAGGTCGTAGACCAGGCCGAAGGCGTTGTGGCGCAGCCGGTCGATCGTCGTCGCGCGCCGGAAGTAGATCGCCGCCGCCTCCAACTCCCCCGTCTCCAGCGCCAGTCGGCCGAGGTTGTTGTCGAAGGCGGCCAGCCGCTCGTAGGCGGCCTCCCGCGGCAGCATGGCGCTCCGTTCCCTGCCGCGGAGAAGGGCCGAGCGGGCCCGGCGGTAGTCGCCGGTCGACTGCAGCACCAGCCCGCGCAGGTTGTCGAGGTCGATCTGCAGCGGGTCGTCGGGCCGCAGCTCCCCTTCGAGTGCGGCGATCCCATCGAGCGCCCGACGGAAGTGGTGGCGCTTCCAGGCGACGATCAGCCGGAGCAGCGCCAGCCGGTGCGATAGAGCGGGATCGTGCAGCGACCGGATCATCCCTTCGGCCCGCGCCAGCGTCCGCTCCCACGCGCCGAGCCGCGGCCGGTCGGGCTGGCGCTGGATGGCCAGTTCGGCGTCGTCGAGCGCCAGGGCGGCGCGCAGTGCGGCGGCGGAATCGGGCAGGCGGTCGATCGCCGCGTCGAGCAGCCTGCGGATCTTCGCCACATCGAGCAGGCCGCTCTGGGCGATGCGGGCCAGCCCCCGCAGGGCGGGGGCCTGCCGGCGCGGATCGCGGGTGACGGCCAGCAGCCGCTTCCAGAGGTCGGCGGCGCCGGGCAGCGCGCCGCGCCGCTCCGCCAGCAGCGCCTCGGCCTGCAGCCGCAGGCGGTGGAACGCCCCGCCGTGCGCCATGCCGGCGGTGGGCAGCGTGCGCACCAGATCGGGGCGATCGATCCGCAACGCACTGCGGGCGGCCAGCAGGCGCAGCTTGTTCCGATGGCGGCGGGGGATCCCCTCGGCGGTCTCAAGCGCCGTCGACAGCTCCCGCCAGGCATCGCGCCAGCGCCGGTGGCGGTAGGCGTCGAGCCCCGCCCGGAGGTGGGCCCGCCAGTCGCGCAGGGCGAGATCGGCCTGCTCCCACAACCGGTTGCGCCAGTAGCGCACGGAGCGTTGCGCGTGGCGGATGGAGGCCATGCGCGGGGCCGAGATCATGGTGGGCGCGATGGTCACCGGCGCGCCGCTGCGTTCCTGCAGGATGTCTGCATCCTCCCGTCGGGGTAGCGGCTCGACCAGCATCAGCCGCCGCCGGCCGCCGCTCATGGAGGCCGCGATCTCCGCCCATTCGGCCGCCTCCGGCGCGGTGATCCGGCGGAAGGCGCTCTTGTCGTGGTCGAGCACCCACAGCGCGCCCGCCTCGCGCCACCAGAGGATCAGCCCTTCATCGGGGGCGAGCTGCCGCCGGATGCGGCGCAGCGACATCGGCGGCGGGAGGGAACCCGCCCTCGGCCGGCCGTGCAGCCGCGCCCGGAGCCTTGCGACCACCACCTCGCGGTGCAGCAGGGTGGCGAGCGCCCGTTGTGGTGCGTCGTCGTCCAGCAGCCGGCGGGCGCGGGCGAAGTAGAGCCGGTCGACCACGGCGAGGTGGAAGGGGAGCGGCTGTGGCAAGGCGGCGATCAGCGGATCGAAGGCCCCGGCCAGCCGGCGGAAGCGTTCCTCTCCCGGGCCGCCGTCGGCACAGGCCTCTGCCACCTCGGCCGCCTGCCGTAGCCACGGATCGGCGGCGGGGTCGGCGGCAAGCCGGCGCCACGCCTCCTGTGCCTGCCGGTCGAACCCTTCCCGCTCGAGCCAGCGGGCGTAGGCGTATTGCAGCCGTGCCCGCAGCGCGGGATCGCCGGTCGCCGCCCGCAGCGCCCGCCAGCGCCGCAGCCGTCGCCTCAAGGCGCGGGATCGCCGCTCGGCGCCGGCGAGGGTGGCCGGGGCCTCTTTCTCCCCCTCGATCGGCTGGGACAGCAGCAGCAGTTGCATGCGGAAGTCGGGCTCGGGCTGGCGCGTCAGCCAGCGGATGCTCGGTGGGTCGAGGCGGCCGTCGCGCGCCTGGCTCAACTCCAGGGCGAGGGTGCGGTTGCGCCGCTCCCCGGCGCGATCGCCGGCACGACGGGCCGCCTCCGCCGCCTGGCGGAAGTGGTCCGCCGCCTGCGGCCAGCGCCCCAGGTGGAGTTCGGCCTGGGCCAGCTGGTTGCGCAGCAGCGCCGCCATTCTGCTCCGGTCGCTCAGGTAGGGCTGCAGTCGCCGCTGCAGGGGGGCGAGGGCTTCACGCCACGCGCCTCGGTCGCGCTCCGCATGCGCCAGCAGGCTGTCGGCCACCCAGCGACTGTCGTAGGGGCGCGCCTTCCCCCCCAGCCGCAGCGGGCTGTTCGGGTCGCGGAAGGGGGGCTGCTGCAGCAGGTCGGTGAGCAGGGCGACCGCCTCTTCGTCGTCGCCGGCGGCGATCAGCTCCGCCGCCCGGCTCAGGCCGAGCCGCCGGCGCATGGTCGGAGCGAGCTCCGGGTCGATCCGCATGCGGTCGAAGAGCCGCGCCGCCCGGCGATGATCGTGGAGAAGGATGGCGGCCATCGCCCGTAGATGGAGCGCGGGCCGCCGCTCCCGGTCGGGCAGGGGGGTGGGGAGCCGGTCGAGCCAGCGTAGGGCGGTCTGCGGCCGGTCGAGGTCGAGGGCGGCGTGGGCCGCCTGCAGCAGCAGGGCGTGGTCGATCGCCCCCGGCTCCCGGCGCCACCAGTCGTCGACCCCCTCCAGCACCACCGAGGGGAGGCGGAGGCGGAAGGCGAGGTTGATGCGGTTGCGCCGCAGCGCCCGCAGATCCTCCGGCTCCCCCCCCTGTGCCTCGAGCAGCCGAAGCGCGGTGTCGTAATGGGCCAGCGCCCGGCGCAGCGCCGCCTGGTCGTCGCGCTGTTCCAGCAGCCATCCCAGGGTCTGGCGGGCGGGCCAGAACTCCGGCGCCCGGCGGATCAACCGCTGCAGCAGCTGCGCGCTTCGCCGTTCGCCTCCCAGGCGGTAGCTCAGCTGGAGCGCTTCGGCATAGCGGCGTGCGACCGGGTCGTGCATCCACGCCAGCGATCGGCGCCACCAGGCCGGATCGAGCCCTTTCCCCCCGGCCGCGCCCGCCTGCAGCAGCAGGCGGCGGCCGACGGCGTCGTCGGGGAAGCGGCGCACCCCCCGCATGGCCCACGCCAGCGCCTCCTGCGCCTTGCTTTGGGCGAGGAGTGCGCGGACCTGCCGATGGTAGAGGGCCAGGCGCAACCGGTCGCGCGCCCGAAGCAGCTCCGCCCGGGCGTCGGCCGGGACGGCGGCCAGCGCGGCGATCGCTCCGGGGAGGTCGCCGCGTTGCTGCAGCAGCCGTGCCCGCTGCAGCCGCCAGAGGGAGCGGATGGCCGATGGCACGCCTGTTTGGTGGGTGAGGGCGTGGGCGAGGGCGGTCAGCGGATCGGCGGCCCCATCGGTGGCGATCTGTGTGATCAGCCGTTGCAGCCGCCGATCGAGCCGCCGGCCGATCTGCGGCCAGTTGGCGACCACCAGCCGCAGCGCGGCGGGAGGATCGCCGGCCTGCAGCAGCAGTTCGGCGCGGAGCAGCAGCGCCTCCCGCCGCCACGGCGCGCGCGCCACCCGCCGGAGGATCTTCATCGCCTCGATACCCCGGCCGCGATCGGCCAGCCATCGCCCCTGATCGAGCCGCATCCGGTCGAGGAAGGGGTCGTTGCGGGAGGCCGCCTGCCCGAGCAGCCGCGCGATGCGTGCCCTGGGGATCGCCGCTCCGTCGTGCACGGCCAGCCGGATGCGCATCCATGCTCCGCGCAGGGAGTGGTCCGGCTCGAGGCGCAGCTCGGTGCGCACCGCCTCGATCCAGCCGGCCTGCCACAGCCGCTCGTTGCGCTCGCTGCGCCACGCCGCCGAATCGGGGTGGGGTTGCTGCATCCAGCGCAGCAGCCGCCAGGCGGGCGCATCGGCGAGGGAGCGGGGCGGTCGGGGCGGTCGGTCGGGGGGGAGCTGCAGCGCGGCGACCTGCGGTCGTGTGGTGCGGTGGAGGGTGAACCAGAGGCGGTGGTGGCGCGGGTCGTAGCGGGGATCGGCGGCATCGAGGATCAATGGGGTGATCGGCACCGCCTGCTTCCCGCGTCGGTCGACGATCCAGCCGCGGTCGGCCTGATCCCGCCGGCCGTCTCCGTTGGTGTCGAAGGGGTGGGCGACGGCGAAGGGGGCGCGCGCCGGCGCCGTGGTGCGGCCGGAGACCGTCGCCGCGGCCGAGCGATGCGGGCGCGCCGTTGTGGCCGCTCCGCCCTTCCGCGCAACCCTGTCGAGATCGACGGCCACCCGCCGCCAGCCGTTCGGGCCGAGCTGTTCGATCTCGAGGATCCGGTTGGCGCGGAAGAGCGGATGGCGCTGGGCGCCGGGCAGCGGGATTCGTCGCGCCCTGCCGCCGGCCAGCGGCTTGATCCAGACCTGCCCCTGCGGGTGGCTGCGGGTGGAGACGAAGGCGATCAGCCGGCCGTCTGGGGATGCCGCCGGTTCGCGCTCGTCGGCCGGGTGGCGCTCCCAGACGGAGAGCTCTCCCGTCGCCTCCATGCGCATGATCTCCAGGTTTTGCCGCCGGGTGGAGACGAAGAGCAGCCCGCCGTCGGGCAGCGGCACTGGTTCCATCGAGCCGGCCCCGCCGTCGGGCAGGATGCTGAATGTTTGCGCGGGGGAGGGGAATGGTGCGAGTGGCAGGGTCAAGAGCAGGCCGAGCAGCAGGCCGCCTGCGGGGGGCGGCAACGGCCGGCGCGCCGCCGATCCGGTGGAAGGGTGGTGGTGCAAGGGGGGCTACTACGGTTCCGGTCGGGTACGCATTCGTGTTCGGATCATGCGGTGGAACCGACGGCCGAGTTCCTCGACGGTGGAGGAGGCGAAACGGGGATTGGTGGCGATGATGTGGCGGAAGATGAACCGTCGATCCCGGTTCTCCAGCCGCCATAGACGGGCGAACCGTTGGTGCAGCCGCGGTTCCCCGGCGGGGAACGGTTTGGGGCCGGGGGCCAACAGGCCGTTGCTCTGTTCGGTCAGGTAGCCCGCCTGTTTCCAGGCATCGATCTCATCCAGCCGAAAGGCGCGTCCGGCGACCGCCTTGCGGTAGGCGAGCGTGGCCGGATCGAGGTGTGCGGGCGTACCTCTCATGGGGGTCAACAGCAGCGCTTTGCGGTCGAGGTCGAAGTAATCGCCCAGCAGTTGCCGTTCCAGCGCGGTGTTGGCATCGACCAGCTCCACTTTGGGCTGGATGGCACAGCCGGCGAGGAGCAGCAGTGCCGCAATGGCGCCGGGTTGCGGTCGGGGGCCGCACCTGCGGGCACGGCGGTCGAACACCATGCCGCAGGCCGAACGACAGCCGCGCTGTTGTGCCGTCACTGCCATTCGCGGATGGGAATCCGCCCCTAGTGCACCCGCCGCCACAGGATGCGCTCGAAGCCGACCGAGACCACGGCGAAGCTGCACAGCTTCATCGCCGCACCGTATTTGGCCTGCAGGCGCGGGCCGTAGATCTGCAACTGCCGCTCGGCGGCGGCGAAGGCCTGCTCGACGGCGGGCAGCGCCTGCAGATCGCCCTCATCGGCAGCGGCCGCCTGCACACCATCCATGCCCGCCTCGCC
>RFFX01000002.1 GCA_003696765.1 Zetaproteobacteria bacterium
CCGTCCGTGGCCGTGCTGATGGTTTCTTGCGAAACCATCAGCCTTCAGGTGGTCGCGAACGGTTTCGACCTCGGTTCGGCCCGGTTCCTCCCTGTTCGGAGGCACCACGGGGCAGGGCCGGTTGACCGGCCATGCGTTTGCCTGACCATCCATCGATCGCCCTGATCGTTCCGCTGCTCGACGAGCGGGAGCATCTCGGCCGTCTGATCGCGGATGTTGCGCGGCTGCCGGTGGATGAGGTGGTGCTGGTCGACGGCGGTTCGCAGGACGGAACGCGGGAGCTGCTCGCCGCCTCCGGCCTGCGCTGGATCGACGCCCCACGCGGTCGCGCCCGCCAGATGAACGCCGGTGCCGCGCTCTGTCGCAGCAGTGTGCTCCTCTTCCTCCACGCCGACACCCGGATCGGAGCCGAACAGATCGCCGCGCTGCGCACCGCCCTGCGCGGCCATCCCGAGCGGCAGTGGGGGCGGTTCGATCTGCGGATCGACGACGGCCGCGGGCTCTTCGCCCTCATCGGCGCGATGATCAACCTGCGTTCGCGCTTGAGCGGCATCAGCACCGGCGATCAGGCGCAGTTCGTCCGCCGCGCACTTTTCGAGCGGATCGGCGGATTCCCCGACATTCCGCTGATGGAGGATGTGGCGATCAGTCGTCGGCTCAAACAGGTGGCCCCGCCGTGCAACCTGCGCCCGCCGGTGGTCACCTCCGGCCGCCGCTGGCGCAGCGGCGGGGTGTGGCGCACCATCCTCCTGATGTGGCGGCTGCGCTGGGACTATTGGCGCGGTGTGCCGCCGGAGCGGCTGGCCCGACGCTACCGCAAGGCGCGATGAGGATGCGTGCCCTGCAGGTGGTGATCATGTGCAAGGCGCCGATCCCCGGCAAGGTCAAGACCCGGATGGTGGCGGCGGGGATGACGCCCGCGGAGGCCTGCGCGCTCCATCGGGAGATGGCCCGGGCGGTGATCCGGCGCGCCGCGCGCCTCTTCCCCGGACGGGTGACCGTCGCCGGATCGCCGGCCGGTCACCCCTTCTTCGCCGGCATCGGTCTGCCGGTGGTCGATCAGGGCGGGGGGGATCTCGGGGGGCGCATGGCCCGTGTTGCGCGCCCGTTGCTCGAAGCGGGGCGGCCGGTGCTGCTGCTCGGCACCGACGCACCCCACATGGCGCCGGAGCGTCTTCAACGGGCGGTGGCGGCCGCCGACGACCACGACGCGGTCGTCGGGCCGGTCGAGGACGGCGGTTACGATCTGCTGCTGCTCACCACACCGGCCGCGTTGGCATTGCTTGAGGGAATCGACTGGGGCAGCGATCGGGTCAGCAGCCAGACCCGTGCCCGCGCCCACGCCCGTGGCCTGTCGCTGGCTTGGCTGGAGCCGGGTTTCGATGTGGACGCTCCGGCGGATCTGGCCCGGTCGCGGGCGGCGGGCTGGCCGGAGTAGCGGCGCACTCGCCGCAGGCGTGCTGTGGGGGCTATGATGCCCCCTGTTCCGACTTGCGCTCCTCCTCTTCCAGCCGCTTGAGCCGGATCATCTCCCGGCTTCGCTTGAAGACGTACTTGGACATGACGTCCTCCTCGTCCCGGTTGCGAAAGAAGAACTTGATGCCGATGAAGGGCTCCCCCGACTTCTTCTTGCGCACCCACATCACCTTGCCAAGCAGGTCGACCGGTGTGGGAGGGAAGGTGGCCAGCATCATGATCACGTTGATGTACATTCCCTTGGTGTACATATGCTCCGGAACGAAGGCGGCACCGGTGCAGCTCAGATTGACCGGACGCTCCTTCATCTCCTGCTGGTTGGCGTTCTGCATCATGTTGGCGCCGATCAGGAAGTTGAGCTTGGCGTCGAGCTTGCTCATCGCCTCGCTCAGCTCCGGATTGAGCCGGTCGCGCACCTCGTTGCCGAAGAGATCCCTGTTGATCATCTCCTGCAGGACGGTGGCCTGACGGGCCCGGGCGCTGATCTGGCTCCGCTTGCGCTCGAACTCCTCCTCGGTGAGGGGAAGGTCACGCAACGGAAGCATGTCGTCGACGCGGAACTCCTGACGTTCTCTCCTCGGTTTGTTGCTCATCGCTCTTTGTGCTCCTCGCTGATGTTGGTGTCGCGCTCCCGTCGTCCGGGTGGGCCGGATCCGCCTGCGGTCGGCGGTGCTGCTACCGTGCCGTTCGGGACGGGGTGCCGCGCACGATGTCGCCGATGTTGATCGAGGTGGAGGAGGCGGTGACCAGTGCGAACGACCCCGCCTGCTGGGGGCTGATGACGATCAGCTCGGCGATCTTCTCCGGAGGAAGTGTCGCCGTTCCATCGGGAAGGTTCCGTCCGGCGCGGTAGACCGCCAGCCGTGTCCCCGGCGCCGCTCCCGCGCTGCTGCCGATATCGAGCACCACCACCTGATTCTGCCCCGCCTCGGCGGCGTCGTCACGGATGTGGACCACCCTTCCCTCCAGCGCCCGACGGGGAGGGGTCGGCGTGATGTGCGGATCGACCGTGGCGGCCGGCAGCAGGAAGTCCCCCCGGCCGATCTCCTCGAACGAGCGGGTGATCCTGGCCCGGTAGATCCCGTCCGACGCCCGGCTGGTGATCTGCAGTTGCCCCACATGGGCCAGCAGGGTGCCGACCGGACGTCCGTCGGGCTCCCGGATCTCGTCGCTTCGGCGGAAGATGTCGAATACCTCGCCCGGCTTCGCCGAGGTCTCCATGCGCAGGTAGACGAGGTCGTTGCGTCCGAAGTGGAGCCGGTCGTCCGCGGCGTCGAGGATGCGGCCCGCCTCCTTCGGCAGCGTGTTGGTGATCCGGTCGTGGCGGGCGAGCATGGTCAGCATCAGGCCGGGATCGATCCCCTCCGGCTCCCGCTGCACCGGGCGGATGACCACCTCGGGATGGGGGCGGACGGTGGTCAGCCCACCCTGCGCCCGGCGGCGGACGTCGAACCAGATCCGGTTGCCCGGGTAGATCAGATCGGGGTTGGTGATCGAGAGGTTGTGCTCCCAGATCTCGAGCCACCGCTCGGGATCGCGGAAGAAGTGGTCGGCGATGTCCCACAGGGTGTCCCCGGGCTTGACGATGTAGGGCTGGGTGATGCCGGGCTTGATCTCCTGCTCCGGTCTCGGTGGCGAACCGGCTGCGGCGGTGCAGGGACGCAGGAGGGTGAGCAGTGCGATGCACAAGGCGGCGGGCAGGCGGCGCTTCATCGGGTTTTGGGCTCCTCTCCGCGGATCAGTCTGCCGATGTTGGCGTGGTGACGCCAGACCAGCAGCGCCGAGAGTAGCGCGGCGGTCGCCGTTTCCCAACCCGTGCCACCGAGCAGCGCGATCGCCGGCGGCGGGACCAACCCCGCGACGATGGAGGCGAGCGAGACGTAGCGCAGCAGGAGGTAGAGCAGCAGCCAGACGGCGAGCGCGGCCAGTGCGGCGGCCGGATGCCAGACCAGCATCACCCCGAGCATGGTCGCGACCCCCTTGCCGCCGCGGAAGCGCAGCCAGACGGGGAAGAGGTGGCCCAGTACCACCGCAACGATGACGGCGACGGTGGGCGCAGGCTGATGCAGCGGCAGCACCAATGCCACGGGCAGCGCCCCCTTGAGGATGTCGGCGATCAGGGTGCAGGCGCCCACTTTGCGTCCGCCGGCACGCATGGCGTTGGTGGCGCCGATGTTGCCGCTGCCGACGGTGCGGGGATCGACACCGGCGAAGCGGCGGGCGAAGATCAGGCCGAAGGGGATGGAGCCGATCAGGTAGGCGATCAGCGCGACGGCGGGGATCGTGATGGAGTCGGGGATTGCTTCTGCTCCGGGGGCGTCAGCTCCGGACCCCGTGGGGTGCGGAGGGGCTTGGCGGTTGCAACCAGCCGGAGTTGGCCTGGTCGATGCGGTCGCAGTAGGGAAGGTAGGGTTTGATGTCCAGCACCGGCGTGCCGTCGAGCAGGTCGCCCGCCTCCACGGTGAGGTTCGTCCGGTCGCAGGCGATCAGCCGCAGGGCCGAGAGCCCGATCGGGTTGGGGCGGTGCGGTGCGCGGGTGGCCAGCAGGCCGCGCGGCGTGCCTCCCCGGCCGGGCGGGCGGACCAGCGGATTCCAGCCGCGGTTGAGGTGCAACCAGTAGATCAACCAGATGTGGGAGAAGCATGCCAGGTCGCGTGTCGCATCGGCCAGATCGTCGCGCAGCTCGATGGTGGCGGTCGCTGCGTGGGGCGTGGGCGTGCCGCCGGGCTGGCGCGGGGCGGCGAAGCGCTCTTTGTGGGGGCTGCGGACGACGCCGATCGGCCGCAGCCGGAGTTCGGCCGGGGGGATGACGGCGTCGGTGTAGTGCTTGTCGGGGCGGCTCTGTTCCTGCTCGGGCGGCCTCACGCCTCGGCCAGTTCGCGCTGCGGGTAGTGCAGCGTCAACCCTCGTTTGCCGCAACGGACCTCGACCCTGCCGCCGCGGCGCAGCGGTCCGAAGAGAAGGGCGTCGGCCAGCGGCCGCTTGATTTCGCGATCGATCAGCCGGGCCATCGGCCGCGCCCCCATCACCGGGTCGTAGCCGTGGTCTGCCAGCCACTGGCGCGCCTCCGGCTCGACGTAGAGCGTCACCCGTTTGTCGGTCAGCTGCTCCTCCAGCTGCATGAGGAACTTGTCCACCACGTGGAGGATGGTCACCGGCGAGAGCGGGGCGAAGGGGATGACGGCGTCGAGCCGGTTGCGGAACTCGGGGCTGAAGGTCTGGCGCACCGCCTCCTCGCAGCGGTCGAGCGGCGGCTGGCGGGTGAAGCCGACGGAGGCGCGCTGCAGCTCGACCGCCCCGACGTTGCTGGTCATGATCAGGATCACGTGGTGGAAGTTGACGTTGCGGCCGTTGCTGTCGGTCAGGCGGCCGTGGTCCATCACCTGCAGCAGCAGGTTGAACATGTCGGGGTGGGCCTTCTCGATCTCGTCGAGCAGCAGCACCGCATGGGGATGTTTGATGATGGCGTCGGTCAACTGGCCGCCCTGTTCGAACCCGACATACCCCGGCGGGGAGCCGATCAGCCGCGAGATGGCGTGCGCCTCGCTGTACTCCGACATATCGAAGCGGATCAGCTCGATGCCCAGGATGCGGGCCAGTTGTCGCGCCACCTCGGTCTTGCCCACACCGGTCGGGCCGGCGAAGAGGAAGCTGCCGATCGGCTTCTCCGCCCGGTTGAGACCGGCGCGGGCCAGCTTGATGCAGGTGGCCAACTGGGCGATCGCCTCGTCCTGCCCGAAGACGGTCAGTTGCAGGTTGCGCTCCAGCGACGCCAGCCTGCGGGTGTCGGAGATGCTCACCTGCTGGATCGGCGCCTTGATCATCGCTGCCACCGTCGCCTCGATGTCGCGCGTGCCGACCTGCTTGCGCCCCTTCTTCAGGTGCATCGCCGCGCCGGCCTCGTCGATGATGTCGATGGCCGAGTCGGGCAGGCGCCGGTCCTGCACGTGGCGCGAGGCGAGGTTGGCCGCCGCCTCCAGCGCCTCACGGGTGTAGCGGATGCTGTGAAACGCCTCGAAGCGGGATTTGAGCCCCTGCAGGATCTTGACCGTCTCCTCCAGCGACGGTTCCTCGATGTCCACCTTCTGGAAACGGCGGGCCAGCGCGTGGTCCTTCTCGAAGATCTGCTGGTATTCGTTCCAGGTGGTGGCGCCGATGCAGTGCAGGCCGCTTCTGCCCAATGCCGGCTTGAGCAGGTTGGAGGCATCCATGGCGCTTCCGTTGGCCGAGCCGGTGCCGATCAGGGTGTGGATCTCGTCGATGAAGAGGATGGCGCCGGGTTGTCGTTCCAGTTCGCTCAACACCGACTTGACCCGCTCCTCGAAATCGCCGCGGTACTTGGTGCCGGCGATCAGCGCACCCATGTCGAGCGCGTAGATGGTGGCGCAGCGCAGCTTCTCCGGTACGGCCCCTTCGGCGATCCGCCCGGCCAGCCCTTCGGCGATGGCCGTCTTGCCCACGCCGGCCTGGCCGACGAGCAGCGGGTTGTTCTTGCGCCGCCGGCAGAGGATGTGGACGCAGCGGCTGATCTCCCGCTCACGGCCGATCAGCGGATCGAAGCGGCCCTCCCGCGCCTGGGCGGTGAGGTCGATGCAGTACTGCTCCAGGGCGGAGGCCCGTTTCTTCTCCTTGTTGCGTCTGGTTCTCCTGCCGACGGTCTCGTCGCCGGGTTCGCCGGCGGGGCGCTCCGTGGCGCGCCCCCTGCCCTCATGGGCGCCGTGGGCGATGTGGGAGACGACGTCGTAGCGGGTCAGCCCCTGTCGCTGGAGGAAGAAGAGGGCGTGGGAATCGCGCTCGGAGAAGATCGCCGCCAGCACGTGGGCACCGGTGACCACGTCGCGGTTGGCCGCCTGCACGTTCATCACCGCCCGCTGGATCACCCGCTGCAGACCGACGCTGGCGGTGGTGTCGCCGCCGTTGGGCAGGACGGGGACGTGGTTGCGAATGAAGTCGTTGAGATCCTGGGCGAGCAGGTCGAGCCGGGCGCCGCAGGCGAGCAGCACCTCGCGCGCGGAAGGGTTGTCGATCAGGCCGAGCAGCAGATGTTCGACGGTGACATACTCGTTGCGCCGCAGATGGGCGTCGCGGAAGACGGCGTTCAGGGAGTTTTCGAGCTCTTCGTCGAGTATGCCCATGGTCGGTCCCCTCTCGTTCGGCGTGGTGCTCCTGCCCTTTGCCCCCTTTGCCGGGGCTGCCGGTCCGCTCCGGACGGAGCCGCCCCGGCGCAGGAGGCAGTCGACCCCGACATTATCGGCGCGGCGGCAGAGGACTCAAGCGGAGCGCTCGGGCTCGACCACGCATCGCAGCGGGTGGCCGGCCCGGCGGCTGATGGAGAGTGCCTGATACTGCTTGGTTTCCGCGACGTCCAGGGGGTAGACGCCGCCCACCCCGCGCCCCTGGTGGTGGATCTGCAACATGATCCGTTCGGCCTCGTCGCGCGGTTTGTGGAACAGGGAGCAGAGCAGCTCGGTGACGAAGTCCATCGGTGTGAAGTCGTCGTTGAGCAGTACCACCCGGTAGAGCGGCGGTGGCTTGAGCCGCTGCCTGGTGGCCTCGGGCCGGTGTTCGATTTCCATTGCCATCGGTGCAATGGTAGCAACGCCGCCCCGCCATGGGAACGCAGTGGCGGCGGATGAAGGGATAACCGCATGGAATCGTTGCGATGCATCATCTTCGACGTCGATGGCACGCTGGCCGACACCGAACGCGACGGCCACCGCGTCGCCTTCAACCGCGCCTTCGCCGATGCCGGGCTGGCGCGGCGCTGGGATGTGGCCACCTATGGTCGGCTGCTGGCGGTCACCGGCGGCAAGGAGCGCATCCGGCGGGATATCGCCGACGGCGGGATGCCGGCGATGGAGGAGGAGGAGATCGCCCGGCTCCATGCGGCCAAGACCGCCCACTATCAGCGGTTGATCGCGGAGGGGGGGATTCCGCTGCGTCCGGGCGTGATGCGGCTGCTGGAGGAGTCGTATCGCGCCGGGGTGCGGCTGGCCGTGGCCACCACCACCACGCCGGCGGCGCTCGACGCCCTGATCGCCCATGTGATGGGCGAGGAGTGGTTCGACCGGTTCGAGGTGCTGGCCGCCGGTGACGTCGTGCCGGCGAAGAAGCCGGCGCCGGACATCTACCGCTACGCGCTCGAACGGCTTGGGCTGCCGCCGGAGCATGCGCTGGCGGTGGAGGACTCGGCCAACGGGCTGCGCTCGGCGCGGGGGGCGGGGCTGGCCTGTGTGGTGACGGTCAACGACTACACCCGCGGGCAGTGCTTCGACGGCGCCGATCTGGTGGTCTCCGACCTCGGCGAGCCGGATGGGCCGGAGGTGGAGCTGCTGGCCGACCCGCATGGGTTGGCGCCGTTTCATCATGTCGATCTGCCGCTGCTTCGTCGGCTGGAGGGGTGTCATGGAGCTGTTTGACAGCCACTGCCATCTCGATTTTCCCCACTTCGACGGCGATCGCGACCAGGTGGTGGCGCGCATGAAGGAGGCCGGGGTGACGCGGGCGATGGTGGTTTCGGTCGACCTCGACCACATGGAGCGGCTGCAGGCGTTCTGCGCCGGTTACGCAGGCTTCGGCTTCTCGCTCGGACTGCACCCCAACCACGAGGTGGAACGGGAGCCGGACGTTGCCGATCTGCGCTCGCTTGCCGCTGCCCATCCGGCGGTGCGGGCCATCGGCGAGACCGGGCTGGATTACTTCCGTCACCGCGTCGATCCGGCGCTGCAGCAGCAGCGCTTCCGCGCCCATCTGGAGGCGGCCGGGATGCTCGACCTGCCGGTGATCATCCACATGCGCGAGGCCGATGCCGACACGCTGGCCATCCTGCGGGAGGTGCGGCCGCAGCGCGGGGTGATGCACTGCTTCTCCTCCGGGATGGCCGAGGCCGAGGCGGCGCTGGAGCTCGGGCTGCACATCTCCTTCTCCGGCAATGTCACCTTCAAGCGCAACCAGGCGCTGCGCGAGGTGGCCGCACGGGTGCCGCTCGATCGGCTGCTGATCGAGACCGACAGCCCGTTTCTCGCACCGGAGCCTTATCGCGGCCAGCGCAACGAGCCGGCCTTCGTCCGCCGGGTGGCCGAGGTGGTCGCCGAGGCGCGCGGCATGGCGCCGGAGGAGCTGGCGCGTGCGACGACGAAGAACGCGATGAAGCTGTTTGGCATGGAGGGAAGCGCGTGACAGGGGATATCCGGGTCTGCGTGGTCGGGCTGGGCTATGTCGGGCTGCCGTTGGCGCTCGCCTTCGGCCGGGTGCTGCCGACCATCGGTTTCGACATCTCGGAGCGGAAGATCGCCGCCTACCGCAAAGGGTACGATCCGACCGGCGAGATGACCCCCGAGCAGTTCGTCCGCGCCGACAAGCTTGAGGTGACCACCGATCCGGCGCGTATCGGCGAGGCCGACTACATCGTGGTGGCGGTGCCGACACCGGTCGATGCCGCCCACCAGCCCGACCTGACGCCGGTGGTCCGGGCCAGCGAGACGGTGGGGCGCCACATGCGCGCCGGCGCCACCGTCATCTTCGAATCGACCGTTTACCCCGGGGTGACCGAGGAGGTGTGCGTGCCGATCCTGCAGCGGGAGTCGGGGCTGGAGCGGACGCAGTTCCGCGTCGGCTACTCGCCGGAGCGGGTCAATCCTGGCGACAAGGTCCACACGCTGGAGCGGATCGTCAAGGTGGTCTCCGGCCAGGATGCCGCCACCCTCGAGGATGTGGCGGCACTCTACGAACGGGTGATCGAGGCCGGCGTCCACCGCGCGCCGACCATCAAGACCGCCGAGGCGGCCAAGGTGATCGAGAACACCCAGCGCGACCTCAACATCGCCTTGATGAACGAGCTGGCCATCATCTTCGACTGCATGGGGATCGACACCCTCGATGTGCTGGAGGCGGCGGGCACCAAGTGGAACTTCCTCCCCTTCCGCCCGGGACTGGTCGGCGGCCACTGCATCGGCGTCGATCCCTACTACCTGACCTACCGCGCCGAGATGCTCGGCTACCATCCCGATGTCATCCTCGCCGGACGGGCGCTCAACGACGGCATGGGGGCCTTCATCGGCAACAAGATGGTCAAGCTGATGATCGCCGCCGACATGAAGCTGCGTGGTGGAGTGGTGCTGGTGCTGGGGCTCACCTTCAAGGAGAACTGCGCCGATCTGCGCAACTCGCGGGTGATCGATGTGATCCGCACGCTCGAGGAGTACGGCATCCGCGTGCTGGTGCACGATCCGGTGGCCGATGCCACGGCGGCGCTGGAGGAGTACGGCATCGAGCTGGTCGGGCTGGAGGGGTTGCCGCCGCTCGATGGCATCGTCGCCGCGGTGGCCCACCGGCGGCTGGTCGCGCAGCCGACGGAGCGGTGGTGCCGGTTGGCCAAGGGCGGGGCGCCGTTCGTCGATGTCAAGTCGGCCTTCGACCGCGCCGCGCTGGAGGCGGGAGGGCTCAGGGTCTGGCGGCTGTGACCGGATGAGCACCGTCCTGGTCACCGGCGCCGCCGGCTTCATCGGCTTCCACCTCGCCCGGCGGCTGCTGGAGCGGGGCGATCGGGTGGTGGGGATCGACAACCTCAACGACTACTACGAGGTGGCGCTCAAGCAGGCGCGGTTGGATCAACTCACCGACCGACCCGGCTTCACCTTCCACAGGCTCGATCTGGCCGATCGCGCCGGCATGGAGGCGCTCTTCTCCGCCCACCGCTTCGATCGGGTGGTGCATCTCGCCGCCCAGGCCGGGGTGCGCTACTCGCTGACCAATCCGCACGCCTATGTGGAGAGCAATCTGGTCGGCTTCCTCCACATCCTCGAAGGGTGCCGTCAGCACGAGGTGGCCCATCTGGTCTACGCCTCCTCCAGCTCGGTCTACGGCGCCAACGAATCGATTCCCTTCTCGGTGCACGACAATGTTGACCATCCGGTGTCGCTCTATGCGGCGAGCAAGAAGGCGGGCGAGCTGATGGCCCACAGCTACAGCCATCTCTACCGGCTGCCGACCACCGGGCTGCGCTTCTTCACCGTCTATGGGCCGTGGGGCAGGCCGGACATGGCCTACTTCCTCTTCGCCCGCGCCATGGTGCGCGGCGAGCCGATCAAGCTGTTCAACCACGGGGCGATGCAGCGTGATTTCACCTACATCGACGACATCGTCGAGGGGGTGGTGCGGGTGCTCGATCACATCCCGGCGGGCGATCCGGCGTGGGATGGCGCCTCCCCCGACCCCGGCAGCAGCCGCGCGCCATACCGCATCTACAACATCGGCCGCGGCCAGCCGGTGGCGCTGACCGACTTCGTCGCCCTGCTGGAGCAGGCGCTTGGGGTGGAGGCGAACAGGCAGATGCTGCCGATGCAGCCGGGCGATGTGCCGGTCACCTTCGCCGATGTAGCTGATCTGGCGCGCGATGTCGGCTACCGTCCCGCGACCTCGCTGGAGGAGGGGATGGCAAGGTTTGTTGCATGGTTCAGGGAGTACAGTGGGTTATGATGGTTTCGCAAGAAACCGTCATTCGCGACCGGGACGGTCGCGCAAATCCGGAGGTTGCGCATGCAACCGACTGATTTGTAAGGCGATCGAAGACCGCGTTCTTCGATCGCCGTCAAGCAAAAAGCCCATGGACGGGCTTTTTGCGATTGGATCGGTTATGAAAGTCGTAATGATCGGGGCCGGCTATGTCGGACTGGTGTCGGGGAGCTGTTTCGCCGAGTTCGGCGCCGAGGTGGTCTGCATCGATGTGGCCGAGGCGAAGATCGCCGCGCTGAAGTCCGGCCGTATCCCGATCTACGAGCCGGGGCTGGACGATCTGGTGGCGCGCAATGTCGCCGCCGGCCGGCTGGCCTTCTCCACCGAGCTGGCTGGGGAGGTCGGCGATGCCGACCTGATCTTCATGGCGGTCGGCACGCCGACCCGCCGTGGCGACGGCCACGCCGATCTGCAGTACCTCTACGCCGCCGCCGAACGGTTGGCGCCGCATCTCTCCGGCTACACGGTGATCGTCGACAAGTCGACGGTTCCGGTGGGCACCGCGCGCGAGGTGGCGCGCATCATCCGCCAGCACAATCCCACGGCCGATTTCGATGTCGCTTCCAACCCCGAGTTTCTGCGCGAGGGGGCGGCGATCAACGATTTCATGCACCCCGACCGGGTGGTGATCGGCGTCGACAGCCCCAGGGCCGAGGCGCGGCTGCGGGCGCTCTACCGGCCGCTCAACCTGCGCGAGACGCCGCTGCTGATCACCGATCTGGAGAGCGCCGAGCTGATCAAGTACGCATCCAACGCCTTTCTCGCGATCAAGATCAGCTTCATCAACGAGCTCTCCGCCCTGTGCGAGCAGGTCGGCGCTGATGTGCACGCCGTGGCCAAGGGGATGGGGATGGATGGCCGCATCGGCTCCAAGTTCCTCCATCCCGGCCCGGGCTACGGCGGCTCCTGCTTCCCCAAGGATACGCTCGCCCTGTTGCGCACCGCCCAGGAACATGGCGTATCGCTCCGCCTGGTCAGCGCGGCGATCGAGGCCAACGCCGCGCAGAAGGCGCGCATGATTCGCAAAATCCGCACCGCACTGGGAGGCAGTGAGGCGGGGCGGACCATCGCCGTGCTCGGCCTGGCCTTCAAGCCGGAGACCGACGACATGCGTGATGCCCCCGCGCTCTCCATCCTTCCCGCCCTGATGGAGAAGGGGGCGGCCATCCGCGCCCACGATCCGCAGGCGATGGACGAGGCCGCGGAGCTGCTGCCCGAAGGGGTGACCTTCTGCCAGGGGCCCTACGAGGCGGCGCGCGACGCCGACGCGCTGGTGTTGATGACCGAGTGGAACGCCTACCGCAACCTCGATCTGGCCCGGTTGGGCGCGAGCATGCGCCGGCGGATCATGATCGATCTGCGCAACGTCTACAGCGCGGAGATCGCCCGGGAGCACGGATTCCGCTACGCCTCGGTGGGGCGGCGCGACGCGCTCTGACCGGGAGTGGATGCGGGCGGCACTCCGGCTGGCCCGCAACGGCATCGGCACCACCCATCCCAACCCCAGGGTGGGGGCGGTGGTGGTGCGCGACGGGGTGTTGCTCGGGCGCGGATGGCATGTGCGCCCTGGCGGGCCCCACGCCGAGGTGGCGGCGCTCGCCGATGCCGGGGAGGGGGCCCGCGGCGCCACGCTGTATGTGACGTTGGAGCCGTGTGCCGGCCACGGTCGCACCCCGCCATGCTGCCATGCGATTCTGGCGGCCGGTATCCGGCGGGTGGTCTACGGCTCGACCGATCCCAACCCGCGCATGGCCGGCGGCGGCGCCTGGCTGGCCGACCACGGCATCGCCGTGACCGGCGGGGTGCTGGCCGAGGCGTGCGACCGGCTCAACCGCCCCTTCCTGCACGGCCTGCGCCGGCAGCGGCCGTGGATCCTGGCCAAGGCGGCGGTCTCGCTCGACGGCAAGCTGGCCACCGAGACGGGGGAGGCCCGCTGGATCAGCTCGGAGGAGTCGCGGCGCCATCTGCACCGCATCCGGGCGGAGATGGATGCGATCGTCGTCGGAGGTGGTACGCTGTGCGCCGATGATCCGCGGCTCACCCCGCGCGGGGTGCGCCGCCGCGGTGCCAATCCTCTGCGGGTGGTGATCGCCCGCCGGTTGCCGCCGTTCATGGCCACGGCCCACCTGTGTGACGATGCGGCGCCCAGCCGGATCTACTGGCAGTCGGGGCGGCAGGAGGATGCGGCACGCTGGCGCGAATCCGGCGTGGAGCTGGTCGCCTTCCGCCGGCTGGAGGAGGTGTTCGACCATCTCTACCGAGAAGGGCGTCTGGCGGTGATGGTCGAAGGCGGCGGGCGGCTCTTCGGCGCGCTCTTTCGTGCGCGGCTGGTCGATGAGCTGCTGCTCTACCAGGCGCCGCTGCTGCTCGGAGGCGAGCGGGCGGTCGGGCTGTGGATGGGCGATGGTGTCGACCGGGTGGGGCAGGCCCCGCGCCTGATCGATCCGGTCCGGCGCAGGTTGGGCTGCGACCAGTGGATCCGGGGGCTGATCGGCTATCCCGGGTCGGAGCGGTCGTCTCGCCGAAACGGCGGCCCACGCACGGAAGCAAAGGGCGCGCAGCCGGTCCATGGAGGGAGCTTTGTGGCAGGATCATGACCAACGATACGGTTGAGGAAAAGATCCGGGAGCGGTTGGAGCGGGCGCTGCAACCGAGCCGTCTGGTGCTCCACGACCAGTCGGCCGCCCACGCCGGCCATGGGCAGCATCGTGCCCACGGCGGGGGACATTATTGCCTCGAGATCGCCGCCGACTGCTTCGCCGGTCGTCCATTGGCCGAGTGTCATCGCATGGTCCATCGGGCTTTGGGTGATATGTTTTCCGAGGATATTCATGCACTTTCCATCAAGGTGATCCGGTGATCCTCCACTGCGGGTGCAACCATGCCCGGATGGTGGCACGATTCGTGCTGGTGGTACGGAGGGACGCCATCGGTTCGCGCCGCCGGTGTGGTGCGGATCGGGGAGCGGAAGGTTCCCACGCGGCCACGGATGGCCGTGCAAATCGAGATCCTGCGAAGCAAGCGATGGATTTGTGAGGCAATCGAAGAGCGCGCTCTTCGATTGCCGTCGAGCAAGAGCTCCATGGAGGGAGTTGTTGCGATGCGATCATGAAAGTCGTTCGGAGAAACTCGGTTCAGAGCGGAAGCGTCACCCGGAAGCGGCGGCGTTCCGGCACGGAGAAGGATGCCTTCGCCTCGGTGATGCACGAGCAGCAGGCCACCGGGGGTGTCGACCGGCGGGAGGAGGGGCGGGATCGCGCCGATGCCGCATCTGAGCAGGCTCCCCGGGAGCGGGACGACCATCCCGAGGTGCTGCTGATGCTGGTCCGGCAGGGGATCGATGTCCTGGACGACGGCCTGGCGCAGATCGAGCGCGAAGGGATCGGCAACACCCTCGAGTTGCGTGAGAAGCTCGACGCCGTCGGCTCGCGGCTGCATGCCATCCGCAGCACACAGGGGGGATCCCCCCTGCTGGATACATCGGAGACCATCATCAACGTCGAGTCGGAACGGCTGCGCCGCCTGGCCTGATCCGGCGGGCGCGCTTCGCCCCCTACCGCCCCTATCTTTTTCCCCTCTCCGGGCGCGCTCCTCCTCCGGCGGCCCCTCCCGTTTCTCCCTGTCGCCACACCTGCGATCGTTCCGCCATCCCCACTGCGGGTGACCCGGCGGGGGTCGTGCGCTACCATTTCCGCTCGTGCGACCGCAGCCAGCCGCGCGGCGGCGGGATCGGAGGACGATGGCGGCCTTGCCGGAGTCGACCATGCGCCCTTCGGCGTGCCGTCGCGCACATCCGGAGCTTCTCCCTGGTCGACTCCGGTTCGGGCAAAGGGTCCATGGAGGGATCCTTTGCGATCTGATCCGTCATGTCCGAGAAGGATGCTTTGGTCCATCAGCTCATCGACGACTTCGATGCGCTGCGTCCCATCGTGTTGGCGTCGAACAAGGAGCATGTCGAGCTGCGTGCCATCCTCAGGCGGATGGCCTCGACGCTGGAGAAGCTGCAGGGGCTCCCTGCGGTCCCCGTCTCCCAGTACCGTCTGCTCGCCCGGCTCCTCTCCCGGCTGATCGATGCCGAGCACGGCTTGTTGCTCTCCTCCGATGTCGGCCGGGAGATGGGCGAGCAGGATGCCGACCGGTTGATCGAGCATGTCGAGCAGCGCCGCCGCCTGCTCGCCCAGGCGCAGCAGGACGTCCCGATCCTCCATCGCACCATCGCCCGCTGCAGCGCGCTGATCGGACGCGAGATCGCCGCCGATCGGGAGATCGCCGACAAAGCTCAGGCGCTGGAGATGATGCTGCGTGCCCATCTGCAGGAGGATCGGGTGGTGCGTGGCGAACTCAACGAACTGATCGCCACGCTGCGCGCCTCGCTCGCCTCGATGTCCAGGGTGTTGCAGGAGGTGGGGGCCGATTCCTCGGAGCTGGCGCGGGCGCAGGAGGTGCTGTCGCAGGATCTGCCGGAGGATCCGGTGGCGGCGAAGCGGCTGTTGGAGCAGGCGCGCGAGGAGATCCTCGCCGCCGGCAACAAGGTGGTCGAGGCCAACGAGGCGATGCAGCAGCAGATGCAGCAGCAGATGCGAAAGATGCAGCAGCTCACCGAGCAGCTCAAGCGGGCGGAGGCGCAGGCGCGCAACGATCCGTTGACCGGCTTGGCCAACCGCCGTCGGCTGGCCGAGTTCCTGCGCGGGTTGAAGTCGGAGACGGTGTCTTTCGTCATGCTCGATATCGACTTCTTCAAGAAAATCAATGATCAGTACGGGCACGACGCCGGCGACGAGGTGCTGGCCGACCTGGCCGAGGTGTTGAGCGGTTGTGTGCGCGAGGGCGACATGGTGGCCCGTCTCGGTGGCGAGGAGTTCTGTGTCGTCTTTCCCGACACCCCACTGGCGACGGCGGTGGAGTTGGCCGAAGAGCTGCGTGCCGCCGTCGATGTGCACGATTTCAAGACCTCCGCCGGCCCGATCCCGGTCACCGTCAGCGTCGGCGTGGCACAGCGGCGGCCGGGCGAGCCCAACTCGGCATGGATCAAGCGGGCGGACGAGGCGCTCTACGCCTCCAAGACGGGAGGGCGCAACCGGGTGAGCAGCGCCGAGTAGCGCCACGGCCGGTTCGCGCTCGGGACCGCGCCCCCTACAGACGGCGGAGACGGAGGGCGAGCCGCCACCACGGCCAGCGCCGCCCTTGCCGGTAGATGCCCTCTTCCCACTCGGCGACGAAGCGGTTCCACGACTCCGCCGCCACGCCTGGCGGCGTCGGCAGTGCTGAGAGCGGTTGGCCGACGGTGCGGGCGATGCCGCGCCGGCGCAGCCAGCCATCGAGCAGCGGGATCGCCGCGGGGTTGGCGCCTCCGGCGCGACGGCGCCACCAGAGCAGGGGCGCGGCCGTCACCAGTATCACCAGGGCCAGCAGGGCTGCAGGATGCCCTGCGGCCCGGGCCAGCGCGCGCAGCGCCGCCGCCCGGTCGGAGTCGCGAAACTCCAGCACATAGCGGTACCAGGCCATCCGGAGCGACTCCCATGCGGCGTCGAGCCGGGGCAGCCAGACACCTGAGAGCCGCCAGCGCGCCGGTGGGGTGGGATCCATGCGCCACCAGCGGCCGTCATGCCACACCTCCACCCAGCTGTGGGCGTGTTGCTGTCGGATCAGCAGGAAGCCTCCGATCTCGTTCCATTCGCCGCCGTAGTAGCCGTTGACCAGATGGGCCGGGAAGCCCAGCTCGCGCGCGGCCAGCGCCAGCGTGGTGGCGAAGAGCTCGCAGTGCCCTCGCTTCCCGGCGAGGAAGCTGGCCAGCGGCCGCAGGTCGTCGATCCTGGCGTGGATGTCGTAGCGCCAGCCGCGCAGCTCCCGCTGCACCGCCTGCAGCCGCGCGTACGCGCTCCTGCTGCGGGGTGCGATGGCTGCAAGCCAGCGGCGCAGCGCCGCCGGAGTGCGGCTGCGGTCGCGATCGGCGCTGGTCGGCGGCCCGGCGGGGATCGGTGGGCCTGTGTCGCTGGTCAGGGTGATGGCCAGCCGCAGCCGTCGATTGGGAGCGGTGGCAAAGCGCAGCACGCCGTCCGCACTGGCGCGCAGCATCCGCGGGATGCGGGCGATCGATGTGGTGCCATCGGGCAGCAGCAGGTAGGGGTGGTCGGTCGCCTCGCGGTAGAGCAGGGCGGCGGTGGCACGCGCGTTGCCGCCACGCATCCGCAGGGTGGTTCCGGCCGGCCAGCGCCCCGCCCGTGGTTGCGGCCCCTGTCGCCAGCCGTGGCCGGTGAAGCGGTGGAGGAGGGTGCCGCGCCAGTAGCGGCCGGTGATCAGCCGGTGGAAGCGGGCGATCGCCCGGTCGCTTCGCTCCACGGGCTCGATGCGCAGCACCACGGTGGTGTCGAGGCTGCGGGCGAAGTCGCCCAGCGCCACCCGGTCGGAGAAGCCGCTGGTCGCCATCCGCGGCTGGGTCGGCTGCAGCAGGCGGTGGGTGGAGAAGCGGGGCGCGAGGAAGAAGAGCAGCGCGCCGGCCAGCAGCATGGCCAGCCAGCCGCCCAGGTCGCTGCCTGCCGGCGGCAGCGGCAGGTCGCCGCCGGGCAGGTTGCGCCCGTAGAGGCAGAGGGTCGCCCGCCAGAGGAACCAGACCATGCCGGCCAGCGGCAGGACGAAGAGCACCGAGTCGGTCAGTACCGAGGCGGCCAGCAGCAGGAAGATGCCGACCAGGATGCGGTGGAGGTGGTTGCGCGCCGTCGCCGCCTCGATCGCCACGGCCAGCGACAGGATGAGCAGGAAGTCGGTGAAGACCACGATCCATGGCACCCCGATGAGCAGCTCGATCCCGCCCCAGAAGAAGCCGACCCACCCGATCAGGCTGGCCTGCATCTCGCCGATGGCCAGCCGAGGCCCGCGCCACCAGCGCAGCAGCACCATCGCCGCCGCCGGCAGCCAGTAGAGCGGGCGGACGAAGTCGGAGAAGGCCAGCGCGGCGATGCCGCAGGCCAGTACCATCAGGGTGTGCCGTTCGGCGGTGGTCAACCGGCCAGCGAAAGCAGCGGGCCGCTGCCCGGCAGCGGGGGTTGGTTTTCGGGTCGGGCGGCGGCCAGCGCGCGCAGCGCCGCCTGCCGCTCCCCGGCCGTTCCCAGCGGGAAGCGCTGTTGGCCGAGGATGATCGCCTCCGCTCCGGGGGTGGACTCCATCCAGTAGCGGGCGCGGCCGAGCAGCGCCTCGAAGGCGCCGGGATCCCGCTCCGGCGGCAGGCGCAGGTCGACCCGCAGCCGCGCGCCCGGCCGCGGTGCCGTGGATACTGTGGAGAACTGCTTGCTCGCCCAGCGACCGCTGCGGGCGGCCTTGCGCCAGTGGATGCGGGTGATCGGATCGCCGGGCAGGTAGGGGCGCAGCCCGTGGAGCTCCTCCTCGCCACCGCTGCTCCCCGCCCCCGTGGCGGCAGTGGCGTCGGCCTGCCAGGGGAGGGCGGCGGGAAGCACCACCAGTTCGTGGCGCATGCGGGCGGGGAGGGTGCGGGCGATGCGGAACAGCCCCGCCGGCGCCTCGGTGGCCGCCTGCCAGCGCCGCAGCCGGTAGAGGCCGCGCCGCGCGGCACGGATGCGACCGCGCAGCTCGGCCTCGCCCGGGAGCAGCCGGCAGTCGATCGCTTCGCGGACCCCGGCGCCATAGTCGCCGCAGAGCTCGATCCAGCCGGCATCGCGGCGTCGGTGGCCGGTGCGTTGCTGCCAGCAGCGGGTCTGCCCGGCGGTGACCGTGGTCGATGCGCTCGACGTGGCAAGGCTCTCGGGTGCCCGCTTCCGGCCGGTGCAGAGTGCCAGCGCCAGCCGCAGTTGCCCCACCGCCTGGATGAGGGCCCGTCCGCCGATCACCGTGAACAGCGCCGCGCAGAGGTAGAGCAGGTTGTTGCCCGAGTAGAGGGCGGCGGCCCACACCCCGCACCAGGCGCCGGTAAAGAGCGCGCCCGCCCGGGTGGGCCCGATGCTCCAGCCGCCGGGCAGCGGCAGGCGGATGGCCACCAGCCGGTCGAAGAGCCGCAGCAGCCACCACGGCAGCTTCAGGTCGGCGGGATCGTAGGCCACGGGATCAGCCCGGGACAGGCACCTGTTCGCGCAGTGCGCTCAGCGCGGCGACGCTGTCGCCGTCGGCGGTGACGCGGTGGGCGAGGCAGGGGAGCCACACCCGCTGCAGATCGGCGGCGGTGACGAAGTCGCGCCGGTCGAGCCAGGCGCAGGCCTGGGCGGCGCGCAGCAGCTCCCGCCCGGCGCGCGGGCTGATCCCCTGCCGCAGCAGCCTGCCGTCGCGGCTGGCCGCAAGCAGGGCGAGCAGGTAGTCGAGCAGCGGTTCGGCGGTATGGACCCGTGCGACGGCGCGGCGGATCGCTGCCACCGTCTTCCAGTCGGCCACCGGTGCCATCGCCTCCAGCCGTTCCGCACCCGCCTCCCCGGTGAGCACCCGCCGCTCGGCCTCGCGGTCGGGGTAGCCGATCTCGATCCGCATGAAGAAGCGGTCGAGCTGCGACTCGGGCAGCGGGAAGGTGCCGGCCTGTTCCAGCGGATTCTGGGTGGCGATGACCAGAAAGGGGTGGGGCAGGGGTCGGGTCTCGCGCTCGATGGTCACCTGCCCTTCGGCCATCGCCTCGAGCAGCGCCGACTGCGCTTTGGGGGTGGCGCGGTTGATCTCGTCGGCCAGCAGGATGTGGTGGAAGATCGCTCCGGGGTGGAAGACGAAGCGGTTCTGTGCCGGATCGAAGATCTCCACCCCGACGATGTCGGCCGGCAGCAGATCGGCGGTGAACTGGATGCGGCCGAAGTCGCTGTCCAGGCTGCGGGCCAGCGCGTGGGCCAGGGTGGTCTTGCCCACACCGGGGAGATCCTCGATCAGGAGGTGGCCGCCGCAGAAGAGGGTGATCAGCAGGTTGCGGATCACCTCGTCCTTGCCGGCCAGGGCGCAGGCCAGTTGATCGCGCAGTCGACAGGCGGACTGGTGGAGGTCGGCTTCCTGCCCGGTGGAGGAGTCTGGTTGCGATCGAGTCATGGAACAAGGCTAGCGCCGGGTCGGTGGGCGTCCATGATGTGGCTGAATTTCCGCGCTTCAGCCATGACGAATTCGCAAGAAGTCGGCATCCGCGGTCAGGATGGCCGCGCAAAACCGAAGCTTGCGCAGGCAAGCGACGGTTTTTTGTAAGGCGATCGAAGATCGCGCTCTTCGATCGCCGTCGAGCAAAAAGTCCACGGAGGGACTTTTTTGCGATCCGAGGCATGCCGAGGCGATTCTTTTGGAAAGGGTTGATGTTGCTGTGTGGTTGGCGGGGACGGGGCGGGTGGCTATCCTTCCCGCAGCGGCTGCGTATATGCATTATCTGAGCCACGGTGGGGCAACTGAGTATGCAGGAACAGGGTGCTGGTGGGGCTTCGGATTCCGAACTGATGCGCGTCATCGCCACCCGTAAGCTCCACTCGGTGGACAGCCATGTCATTCTTTCCGCCACCGATGCGCGGGGGATCATCGTGCATGTCAGCCATGCGTTTTGTGCCATCAGCGGTTTCCGCCGGGAGGAGTTGATCGGCAAGCCGCACAACATCGTGCGCCATCCCGACATGCCCGCCTCGCTCTTTGCCGATCTGTGGCGAACCATCCAGTCCGGGAGGTGCTGGAGCGGTGAGATCAAGAACCGCACCAGGGATGGCGGATTCTACTGGGTCAAGGCGAATATCGAGCCGCTGATCGGATCGGAAGGGACGATCATCGGCTATTTTGCCGTCCGGCAGGACATCACCGCTCAGAAGACGATGGAGAAGCTGAGCGTTACCGACCCGATGACCGGGGCGTTCAACCGGCGCTACTTTGACATGGTGCTGCCGCGAGAGATGGCCCGTGCCCGGCGCGAGCGGCACTATCTGGCGTTTTTGATGGTCGATGCGGACAACTTCAAGAGGTACAACGATACCTATGGGCACCATGCCGGGGACGATGTGTTGCGCTCGATCGTCGATGTGCTGCAGCAGAGTTTTCTTCGTCCGGGTGATTATATCTTTCGACTTGGCGGGGAGGAGTTTGCCGCCCTCTTTCCCGTGGTGCGTTCGGAGGATGCCCGGTTGGTCGCCGAGCGGGCGCGGTGGTTGATGTACGAGCGGGCCATCGAGCACTCCGGCAATCCCCCGCACAACCGGGTGACGCTGTCGATGGGGATGATTGTCCTCGACCCGGCACAGAAATATGAGCAGGACGATGTCTACAAGTATGCGGATGCCGCCCTCTACAAGGCCAAGGAAAACGGGCGCAACCGTCTGGATGTGCACGGGGAGGGTGCCGACGTCGAACTGTGGCGTGGCGCCGCGGCGTCCGGGGAGGGTTGAGGCAAGAGCACCGTTGGCCGATGGCTCCGGTGCCTGCGGGTTTGCCCTTGCCATCGACGAGGCGGCTCAGTACCGTTCGCCGCGCCTCGCCCCCGCTTGGGTGGGGCGCGTTTTGCACGCTTTCGATTGGCTCGTAGCTCAGTGGGAGAGCATCACCTTGACACGGTGGGGGTCGGCGGTTCAATCCCGCCCGAGCCAACCAGTTTCCTTCCGGGTGTGCCCGGTTCGCACCCCATGGCGATGGCCAAGTCCACGGGTGGACCCTCTCAGGCTTGCCGTCGCCTCGGTCTGGATACTCCATAACGCATGAACATTCATCTACCCGATCGATCCGTTCGCACGCTCGAATCCGGGGCCACCGCGCTCGATCTGGCCCGGGCGATCGGCCCAGGGCTGGCCCGGGCGGTGGTCGCCGCATCGATCAACGGGGTGCTGCGCGATCTCTCCACCGAGTTGCACGACGGTGACCGGGTGGAGCTGATCAAGGGGGACTCCGAGCAGGGGCTGGAGGTGATCCGCCACACCACCGCCCATCTGCTCGCGCAGGCGGTCAAGGAGCTCTTTCCACAGGCGAAGGTGGCGATCGGGCCGGTGATCGAGGATGGGTTTTACTACGACTTCGCCTTCGAGCGCCCCTTCACCCCGGAGGATCTGCAGGCGATCGAGCAGCGGATGGCGGAGATCGCCAGGCGCAAGCTTCCGGTGGTGCGTGAGGAGTGGTCGCGGGAGCAGGCGATCGACTTCTTCAACGGGCAGGGTGAGCACTACAAGGCGAAGCTGGTGGCGCGCATCCCCGAGGGGGAGGTGGTGAGCGTCTACCGTCAGGGCGACTGGCTCGACCTCTGTCGCGGCCCCCACCTGCCCGACCTCGGCCGGATCAAGGCGTTCAAGCTGATGCGGGTGGCCGGCGCCTACTGGGAGGGCGATGCCTCCAACGAGCAGTTGCAGCGCATCTACGGCACCGCCTGGGCCGACAAGAGGGCGCTGAAGGCCTACCTGCACCGGCTGGAGGAGGCCGAAAAGCGCGATCACCGCAAGCTGGGCCGGCAGTTGCACCTGTTCCACCTGCAGGAGGAGGCGCCGGGGATGGTCTTCTGGCATCCGAAGGGGTGGGCGGTGTGGCAGGTGATCGAGGGCGAGATCCGGCGGGTGATGCGCGAGCACGGCTACCGCGAGGTCCGGACGCCGCAGGTGGTCGACCGCAAGCTGTGGGAACGCTCCGGCCACTGGGACAAGTTCCGCGACGACATGTTCACCACCAGCACCGAGAACCGCGACTACGCGATCAAGCCGATGAACTGCCCCTGCCACGTGCAGGTGTTCAACCAGGAGCTCCACTCCTACCGCGATCTGCCGCTGAGATTGGCCGAGTTCGGCTCCTGCCACCGCAACGAGCCCTCCGGCACGCTGCACGGCCTGATGCGGCTGCGCAACTTCGTTCAGGACGACGCCCACATCTTCTGTACCGAGTCGCAGATCCAGCAGGAGGTGGGGGCCTTCATCGATCTGGTCTACGAGGTCTACCGCCGGTTCGGTTTCGACGACGTCATCGTCTTCCTCTCCGACCGGCCGGAGCAGCGGGTGGGGAGCGACGCCCAGTGGAACAAGGCGGAGGCGGCCCTCCATCAGGCGCTGCGCTCCAAGGGGATCGACTATGGCGAGAACCCGGGGGAGGGGGCCTTCTACGGGCCGAAGATCGAGTTCTCGCTGCGCGACTGCCTCGGTCGGGTGTGGCAGTGTGGTACCATCCAGGTCGACTTCTCCATGCCGGGTCGGCTCGGGGCCTCCTACATCGCCGAGGACAACAGTCGGAAGACGCCGGTGATGCTGCATCGTGCCATTCTCGGTTCGATGGAGCGGTTCATCGGGATCCTGATCGAACACCATGCCGGTAAGTTCCCCTTCTGGCTGGCGCCGGTGCAGGCCGTGGTGGCCAGTCTGACCGAGCGGCAGAGGGAGTACGCCTGCCGGATCGCGGAGCGGATGCGGCAGGCCGGCTTCCGGGTCGAAACGGACTTGCGCAACGAAAAGCTCGGCTATAAGGTGCGCGCCCTCACGCTCGAGCGGGTGCCCTTCATTCTGGTGGTCGGAGATCGGGAGGCGGAGGAGCGGACGGTCTCCGTGCGCAGCAGGGAGGGCGAGAATTTCGGGGTGATGGGCGTCGATGCATGGATCGAGCGGATGCGATCGATGCGGAACGATTATCTGTAGGGGGCTTGCATCAGTAGGGAACTGTTGGTGAATGAGGCGATCGACGCGCCCAGGGTGCGTTTGATCGATGCGGAAGGAAGGCAGCTCGGTGTATTGAGCAGGGAGGAGGCGCTGGCCGCCGCCGAGGAGGCGGGGCTCGATCTGGTGATGATGTCGGCCCATGCGTCGCCGCCGGTGTGCAAGCTGCTCGACTATGGACGGTACAAGTACGAGCGCAGCAAGAAGGCCAGCCAGGCCAGGAAACGGCAGCAGGTGGTCCAGATCAAGGAGGTCAAGCTGCGCTCCAGCACCGACCAGCACGATCTGGAGACCAAACTGAAGAATGTGCGCCGATTCCTGCAGGCGGGCAACAAGGTGAAGCTGAGCCTGCGCTTTCGCGGGCGCGAGATGGCCTATATCGACCGCGGAGCGGCGATGCTCCGGCGGGTGGCCGACGAGGTGGCCGATCTGGCCAAGGTGGAGCGGGAGCCCAACATGGAGGGGCGTCAGATGTTGCTCATTCTGGCTCCCTTGAAGCGGTAGCGGGTGCGGTTTCGCGGGAAGCCGGCATCCGCGACCAGGAGATACTCGTAGATCAATGGCTTGCGTACGCAAGCGAAGGCTTTGTCAGGGGATCGAAGAGCGCGCTCCTCGATTCCCGCCGAGCAAAACGTCCACGGACGGACGTTTCGTAACCACATAAGTAGTGAGACCAACGAAATGCCCAAGATGAAGACCAATCGTGGTGCGGCCAAGCGCTTCTCCAAGACCGGAAGCGGCAAGTGGAAAAGGAACAAGGCATTTGGCAACCACATCCTGACCAAGAAGAGCTCCAAGCGGAAGCGCCGCATCCGTGGCGGCGCGTTGGTGGCCAAGAGCGATGCGAAGGCGCTCGACCGCCTGGTTCCCGGCCGCTGATCCGGGCTGAGGAGGGTTTGCGATGGCACGAGTCAACTCGGGGGTGCAGGCACACGCCCGCCACAAGAAGGTGCTCAAGGCGGCCAAGGGGTATCGCGGCCGGCGCAGCACCTGTTTCCGTGTCGCCACCCAGGCGGTGGACAAGGCGCGCGAGTACGCCTATCGCGATCGCCGGGTCAGGAAGCGCGCCTTTCGTCGTCTGTGGATCGCCCGCATCAACGCCGCCGCCCGGCTGCACGGGCTGAGCTATTCACGCTTCATGCACGGCCTGGACAAGGCGGGCGTGGAGCTCGACCGCAAGGTTCTGGCCGACGTCGCGGTGCGTGACGCGGAGGGGTTCGCCAAGCTGGTGGAGATGGCTCGCGCGCATCTTTGATCATACCGCAAAAAGACCACGGACGGACTTTTTGCGATTCGATCATCTTTGATCCGATCTGCGCGGGGCTCCCGCCGGGGCCCGCGCGATCGGGATCGGGAGGAATGGCAGGGCCGGTGCGGCTCTGCCATTTTTCGTTGTGCGGTATCGCTGACGACTTCGCAAGAAAGTCGTCAGCGCGGCCACGGACGGCCGCGCAAATCCGAAGGTTGCGCATGCAGCCGATGGATTTGTTAGGGGATCGAAGAGCGCGCCCTTCGATCCCCGTTAAGCAAAACGTCCATGGACGGACCTTTTGTGGTCTGATCACCGGATGACGGGGGCAATCGAGGAGATCACCGCCCGGTTGGCGGCGCTGGAGCAGGAGACGCTGGCTGCGATCGCCGAGGCAGACTCGCTGGAGCGGTTGGCCGCCTGTCGGACGGGGGTGTTGGGGCGCAAGGGGACGCTGACCGCCCTGCTGCGCGGCATGGGGTCGCTCCCGGCCGGAGAGCGGCCGCAGGTGGGCAGCAGGGTCAATGAGGTCAAGCGCCGTCTGGGCGAGGCCTTCGATGCGCGGGCGGCCCTGTTGCGCCAGCAGGCCGAAGCGGCGCGGATCGAGGCCGAGCGCATCGATGTCACCCTGCCGGGTACCGCCGCGCGCATCGGGGCGATGCATCCGGTGGAGTGCGGCATTCGGGAGATGGTCGGCATCTTCACCCACCTCGGCTTCACCGTCGCCGAAGGTCCGGAGATCGAGGATGAGGAGCACAACTTCGATGCGCTCAACATCCCCCCCGAGCACCCGGCGCGGGCCATGCACGACACCTTCTTCTTGCGCATGGAGTCCGGAGGGAGTGCGCTGCTCTTGCGCACCCACACCTCCCCCGTGCAGGTACGGGCGATGCGCAGGATGGTGGCCGAGGGGGGGGAGCCTCCGCTCGCCGTGGTGGCGCCGGGTCGGGTCTATCGCTGCGACCACGATGTGACCCATTCCCCGATGTTCCACCAGGTGGAGGTATTCAAGGTCGATAGCGCGGCATCGATGGCCGAGCTCAAGGGGGTGTTGCACTTTTTCCTCTCCACCTATTTCGGACGCGATCTGCCGATCCGGCTGCGGCCGAGCTATTTCCCCTTCACCGAGCCTTCGGCCGAGGTCGATATCGGCTGTGTGCTGTGCGATGGCGCGGGCTGCCGGGTCTGCAAGCAGAGCGGCTGGCTCGAGGTGCTGGGCAGCGGCATGATCCACCCCAATGTGTTGCGCTCGGTGGGGATCGACAGCGCGCGCTTCTGTGGATACGCCTTCGGCCTCGGGGTGGAGCGGCTGGTGATGCTCAAGTACGGCATCCCCGATCTGCGTCTCTTCTTCGACAACGACATCCGCTTCATCCGGCAGATCGACCGGGGGAGGGCGGGACGATGAGGCTGCCCCGTTCCTGGCTGCGGTCGTTCGTCGATCTTCCGGCCTCGGATGATGAGATCGCCGAGGCGCTGGTCCGCCTCGGCCACGAGGTGGAGGCGGTGGAGCACCCGCGCGCGGCGCTGGCACGGGTGCGCGTTGGTCGCATCCTGACCATGGAGCCCCACCCCAACGCCGATCGTCTGCGGCTGCTCACCGTCGATGTCGGGGCCGCTGCACCGCTGCAGATCGTCTGCGGCGCCACCAACATGGCTGTCGGCGACAAGGTGCCGGTGGCTACCGTCGGCGCCACGCTTCCCGGCGGGGTGGTGATCAAGAAGGGGCGCATCCGTGGCGAGGAGAGCTGCGGCATGTGCTGCTCGGGGCGTGAGCTGCAGTTGGCCGACGATGCCGAGGGATTGCTGATCCTGCCCGATGACGCCGAGGTGGGCATGGCGATGGGCGACTGGCTCGGGCTGGAGGAGACCATCTTTGCCCTCTCCATCACCCCCAACCGAGGCGACTGCATGAGCATCTTCGGGCTGGCGCGCGAGCTGGCCGCGGAGATGGATCGGCCGCTGCGCACGCCCAACGTGGCCGCGGTGGCCGTCGATTCGGAAGCGGCCGCGCCGCAGGTGGATCTGCGGGCCGCCGACGGCGCCCCCTGCTACCTCGCCCGCACCATCCGCGGGGTGCGGGTGGCGCCGTCGCCGGCGTGGCTGCAGCAGCGGTTGCTGGCGATGGGTCAGCGGCCGGTCAACGGCGTGGTCGACGTCCTCAACTTCGTCATGTTCGAGCTGGGCCAGCCGATGCACGCCTTCGACGCCGCACGCATTCGTGGTCCGGTGGTGGTGCGGCGGGCGGTCGGGGGCGAGCGGATCGATGCGCTCGACGGACACCGCTACGAACTGAACAGTGAGGATCTGGTCATCGCCGATGGCCGCGGGGTGCTGGCTTTGGCCGGCATCATCGGCTCGGAGGAGTCCTGCGTGACGGAGCAGACCACGGATTTGCTGATCGAGTCGGCCTTCTTCACGCCGGCCGGCATCAGCCGCAGCCGCCGCCGGCTCGGAGTGGTCTCCGAGGCGTCGATGCGCTTCGAGCGCGGTGTCGATCCGGCGCAGGTGGCCTGTGCGATGGAACGGGCGACGGCATTGATCCTCGATCTGTTCGGCGGCCGTGCCGGTGGTGTGCGCCGATGCGGCGCCCTGGACGGGTTGCTGGAGTCGCGTACGATCAGCACCACGGTGGGCCGCATCGAGGCGCGGTTGGGGCTGGCCGTGGAGGAGCGGTTCGATGCGGTGTTGCGCCGCATGGGCTTCGGGGTGACCCGTTCCGACGGGCGGATCTCCGTCGTGGTTCCGCCCTTCCGCCACGACATCTCCCTGCCCGAGGATCTCTCCGAGGAGTATGGCCGCATCATCGGCTACGACGCCATCCCGACGGTGGCGCCGCGGCAGGCGGCGGTGGCGCCGGTGCCTCGTGACGCCGCGCTCGAACAGGCGGTGGCCGGCGGCTTCACCCAGGTGGTCAACTACGCCTTCATCAGCGTGGAGGAGCAGCGTCTGTTCGATCCCGATCCTGCCGGCGATCTGCTGCTGGCCAATCCGATCTCCGAGGCGATGGCGGTGATGCGGCGCAGCCTCTTCGTCGGCCTGCTGCGCTCCGCGCAGTACAACCTCAACCGCCAACAGCCCTTCGTGGCGCTGGTCGAGCAGGGTCGGGGCTACCGCCGTACCGGGAAAGAGCGCTTCGAGGAGTACAGGCTGATCGGCTGGCTCATGGCCGGCGCCGTCGAGCCGGATGGCTGGTACGGCCGCGGCCGTCCGGCGGAGTTTCGCGATCTCAAGGGGGCGGTGGAGTGCTGGCTGGATCGGCGCGGTATCACAGCCCGCTTCATCGCCGATGACCGTCTGCCTGGACTACAGCCGGGGCAGAGCGCCGCCATCATGGTCGGGCGCGATCGGGTGGGGGTGCTCGGCCGCATCCAACCGCAGGTGGCGGACCGTTTCCAGATCGATCTGCCGGTCTTCGTCGCCCAGATCGCGCTCGATCGGCTGCCCGCGCGCCGGAAGGCGGTCCGCTTCATGCCCTTGCCCGAGTATCCGGCCATCGTTCGCGATCTGGTGATGGCCTTCCCGTGCACGACCACCGCGGCGGAGATCCTGCAGGCGGCGAGCCGGGCCGGCGGCAGGCTGCTCGAGTCGGTGGAGATCTTCGACCGCTTCACCGGTGAGGGGGTGGAGCGGGGGTGGGTCAGCATCGGGCTGCGCTGCCGGCTGCGCGATGGCAGGCGCACCCTGACCCAGGAGGAGGCCGAGCAGGTGATCCGCGGGGTGGCCGGGACGCTGGCGAAGCGGTTCGGCGCGGTGCGGCGCTGAGCGGCGGAGGCGCATCGGGCGGCCTGTTCGCTCCGGAGGATCGGCAGGAGACCACCGGGAGGAAGGAGTAGCATGTTTCACGGAACCATGACCGCACTGATCACCCCCTTTCGCGACGGGGAGATCGACGAGGAGGCCTTCCGCGCCCATATCGAGCGGCAGATCGAGGCCGGTGTCCAGGGGCTGATCCCCGCCGGCAGCACCGGTGAGGCGGCGACGCTGTCGGTGGCCGAGCACAAGCGGCTGATCCGCATCGCCGTGGAGCAGGCCGCAGGCCGGGTGCCGGTGATCGCCGGCACCGGCAGCAACAACACCGCCGAGTCGATCGAGTTGACCGCCGCCGCACAGGAGGCCGGCGCCGATGCGGCGCTGCTCATCTCCCCCTACTACAACAAGCCGACGCAGGAGGGGATCTACCGCCACCACCGGGCGGTGGCCGAGGCGGTCCATCTGCCCCAGGTGCTCTACAACGTGCCGGGGCGGACGGCCTCCAACCTGGAGCCGGAGACGGTGGGGCGGTTGTCGCACATCAGCAACATCGTCGGCATCAAGGACGCCACGGCCGACATGGAGCAGCTTGCCCGCACCATGGAGGCGTGCGACGGACGCATCGAGTTCTACTCCGGCGACGACGCCACCGTGCTGCCGTTCATGGCGCTCGGCGGGGTGGGGGTGATCTCGGTGGTCTCCAACGTGGCGCCGCGCACCATGCGGGCGCTGACCGATGCCATGGCCCGTGGAGATCTGGCGACCGCACGCCGGTTGCAGATGGCACTGCTCGAGCTCAATCGGGCGATGTTCGTCCGCAGCAATCCGATGCCGGTCAAGGCGGCCTGCGCCCTGCTCGGCTGGGCAAGCGACGAGATCCGTCTGCCGCTGACCGGGCTCGACGATGCGGCCATGGAGGTGCTGCGCGCGGCGATGCGCGCCTTTCGCGGCCATGACGGGGAGCGGCTCTCCGTCGCCGGATCGTAACACCGGCGGATCGGCGGCAAACCGGGCGCCTCCGGCCCACGGATGGGGGCTGGATCGTTGTCTCTGAGCGGGGAGGACGGGATCCACCGGCGGCGCTGGCGTGTGCGGCGGCGGCTGCTCCACTCCTCCTACCGGCTGCTCCACTCCGCCGCCTACTTCCTGGCCGGCTGCGTCGGCTTCGTCATTTTCATCGCCATGTTGATGATCGCCGAATCGCTGATCTACGCAGTCAGCGGCGTGTCGCTCTCGCCGTGGTCGGTGGTGGTCGCCGCGCTGGTGACCGCCTTCTACTTCTCTCCCATCGTCCGTTTCCTCCACGACCGCATCGACCAGCGTCTCTTCCCCGAACGGCTCGACTCGCTGGCCGCGATCCGGCAGCTCGGCGCGGGCGACCTGGCTCAGCTGCCGCCGGAGAATGTCGAGCGGTCGCTGCTCGAACGGATCGCGACGGTCTGCTCGCGCAGCCCGGTGGCGCTCGACGAATCCACCGCCGACGGCGGGCGGCGCTGTTTCTGCCAGCCGAAAGAGGCACCGCCGCCTGCCGCCGACGGGGTCGTTCAGCCTCCCTATGTGGCGGCGGTGGCCATTCCGACCGCGCACGGCGGCACCTCATGGCTCCACTTCGGTCCGCGGACCGATTTCTTGCCGCTGGACGAGGCCGAACGCAACGGGCTGGAGAGTCTGGCGCGCTTCGCCGCCACCTCGCTCGAGCATGCCCGGCTCTCCCAGCAGCAGGCGCAGGCCGCACGCCTCGACTCCATCGCCCGGGTGGCGGCGCAACTGCAGTCGCACGACCTGAAGAATCGCATCCACGACCTCGAGTTTCTCGCCCACCACCTGGAGTCGGGTGCGCTCGATCCCGAGGAGATCCAGGCGCTGGTCGTCGCCGTGCGCAAGGTGAGCGGCCGCATGCAGACCCTGATGCAGCGGATGACCGATCCCAACGCGCCGTTGACCCTCAAGCGGAAGCCGGTCGATCTGCGCCGGCAGTTGCAACGCGAGGTGGAGGCGCGCCTCTGGCCGGAGGGGGTGCGGATCTTCTGCGATCTCCAGCCGGTGCCGCTGATCCACGCCGATCCCGATCTGCTCTTCAGCGTCTTCGAGAACCTGTTCGACAACGCGGTGCAGGCGGTGAACAAGCAGGGGCGGATCTGGCTGACCCTGCGTGCCGATGGCGATATGGTCGAGGCGACGGTGCGTGATGATGGCATCGGCATGAGCGCCCACTACCTGCGCCACCGGCTGTTCGAGCTCTTCTCCACCAGCAAGGAGCACGGGCTCGGGATCGGCCTCTACCTGAGCCGGCGTATCGTCCGGCTGCACGGCGGCACGATCACGGCCGACTCCGCCGGGGAGGGGGCGGGTGCCTGCTTTACCGTACGGCTGCCGATCTGGCGGCAGGCGGCGGAGCGCAAGGAGGGCGACGATGCGCCATAACATCCTGATCATCGACGACAACGACATCAACCGACTCAACCTCAAGCTGCTGCTCAAGCGGGAGTATGCGGTGTTCGAGGCGGGCGATCTCGAAGCGGCCGAGGAGGTGCTGGGCAACCAGCGCATCGATCTGGTGCTGCTCGATCTCGCCCTGCCGCCGGAGCCGGACAACCCCGAGGTGGGGTTGGGCTATCTGGCCACGCTTCGCGAGACCAATCCCGATCTGACCGTGATCGTCATCACCGGCCACGACGCCCACGAGATCGCCCGTCGGGCGCAGCAGCTGGGGGCGGCGGGCTTCTTCGCCAAGCCGTTCCAGCCCGAGGACGTGCATGAGGCGGTGGCGCGGGCGATGGAGGCGCTCCATACCAGGCTGCGCGAGCAGGCGCTGCACCACGCGCTTCAGCGGCGCATGGAACAGGAGATCCTCGGCGATTCACCGGCCATGTGCCGGCTGCGCGCGATGATCGATTCGGTGGCGCCGATGCCCTCGACGGTGCTGATCCGTGGTGAGACCGGTACCGGCAAGGAGCTGGTCGCCCGACAGTTGCATGCCAGAAGCCTGCGTAGCAACGGCCCGTTCGTGGCGATCAACTGTGCTGCGATCCGTGTGGAGCATCTGGAGCTGGAGCTGTTCGGTCACGAGAAGGGGGCCTTCCCTGGTGCCGACCGGCGCAAGCTGGGCTGGTTCGAGCGCGCCTCCGGCGGCACGCTCTACCTCGACGAGGTGGCCAACCTGCCGCTCTCCACCCAGGTGAAGCTGCTGCGCGTGCTCGAGCACGGCGAGCTCTGCCGGGTGGGGGGCGAGGCGACCATCCACACCGATGTCCGGCTGATCTGCTCGACGCGCAAGGCGCTCGATCGGCTGGTGCGCGACGGCCTCTTCCGCGACGACCTCTACTTCCGCATCCACGTGGTGGAGATCGAGGTGCCGCCGTTACGCGCCCATCTCGAGGATCTGCCGGCCTTGGCCGACCACATCCTGCAGCGCAAGGCGCTGGAGTGCGGCAAGGAGGTGGAGCGGTTCGGTGCCCGGGCGCTGCGCCAGATGGCCGAATACGACTGGCCGGGCAATGTGCGTGAGTTGGAGAACATCATCGAGCGGGCGGTGGTGCTGGCCGACGGCCCCGAGATCGATACGCTGCCGCCGTTGCACGGCCCCCACGGCGGCGAGGGGGTGGATCTGCTCGCGCAGTGGATCGAACGGTTGCCCCGGTCGGGGATCGATGCCGACAAGCTGGTCGCCCGCTTCGAGCGGATGCTGATCGAGCATGCGCTGGCGCTGCACAACGGGGTGAAGATCAAGGCCGGCCAGTGGTTGGGCTATGGCGACAGCGCCAAGGACCGCATGCGCTACCAGTGCGAGAAGTTCTCCATCCGGCCGGGGGCGAAGCCGTGATACGCCTGCCGACCTGGCTGCTGCTCCTGCCGGTGTTGTTGCTGGCTCTTCCCGCCCATCCGACGGAGGCGAGCGAGTACCTCTACTACCGCGACGTGGTGATTCCCCCCTTCAAGAGCATGCGCGAGTTCTTCGACCTGCCCGATCGACGCGGCAGCTACGAGGTGACGGTGGTCTCCGATTCGCTCGGACCGCTCACCTTCCGGGTGCTGCGGGTGCAGGGTGAGGCGGAGCGGCTGGAGGTGCGCCGGCGCAGCTACCGTATCCAGAACCACCTCTTCCAGGCGGCGTTCGACAACCGCGGCGGCAAGGATGACCTGATGGTGGTGATCGACAACGCCAACCCTCTGCAGTCGGCGCGTGTGTCGCTCTATGTGATCGAACCGCCGCCCTGACCGCCACAGCAGGGAGCGGATCCGCTCACGGGCGGCTCTCTTTGGGGGTGTCGTCGATGGCGGTGGGAGGTCGAGGGCGTCGGTGCGCCCGTCTTCGTCCCTCGGGGGGAGTCGGCGGGAGGCGGACTACGTCTCCACCGGGCAGAGGGCGGTGGAGAGCTGGGCGCGCAGCTTCTTCATCGCCCGCGCTTCGAGCTGCCGCACCCGCTCGACGGAGATGCCGAACTCCTCGGCCAGGTCCTTCAGTGTGGCCGGCGTGTCGGTCAGGTGGCGCTGGCGGATGATCATCCGATCCCGCGGGGAGAGGCTCTGCATCGCCTGCTCGAGGCTGGCGTGGCGGTAGCGCATCCACTCATGCTCCTCGACGTAGTCCTCCGGCGTGGGGTCGTCGGCCGGCAGGGCGTCGAGCATGGCGCTGCCGTCGGCATCGCCGTCGAGCGACAGGTCGCGCTTGAGGTAGGCGTTGGCCGTCTCCTGATAGCGGTGGGCGTCGATACCGAACTCACTGGCCACCTCGTCGCAGTCGGTGCCGTCGACCGCGGCGATGGCGTTGCGCGCCTTCTTCAGCCCGGCGAAGATCCGCCGCTGAAGTTTGTTGGTGCCCAGCTTGACGATACTCCAGGAGCGCAGGATGTAGTCGTGGATCGCCGCGCGGATCCACCACGATGCGTAGGTGACCAGCCGGAAGCCGCGCTCGGGGTCGAAGCGTTTGACGGCGTGCATCAAGCCGAGCACCCCCTCCTGGATCAGGTCCATCTCCGGCAGGCCGAAGTGGCGGTACTCACGGGCGATGGCATCCACCGAGTAGAGGTTGGCGGTGACCAGACGGCGGGCCGCCTCGGCATCGCGGTGGTCACGCCAGCGGCGGGCAAGCCGGATCTCCTCCTCGCGGGAGAGCCGCTCGATGCGACGGATGTCGCGGCGGAACAGGGCGATGCTGCTCAACTCGACGGGCAATGTTGCCATAGACTCCAGATTCCCTCCTTGTTGCTTGGTGTTGCCGGGCCCGGCCATCTCCTGGCGCTCCCCTTGCTCCTTGCGGCCGGAGGGGCCGCCCACTTCGCGCTCTGTCGGGCGACGGTCCGCGGCCGGACGCTTTGCGTCTCCATTATAGGGTCGTCCGGGGCGGAGGTCAAGAGGTCTGGGCGATCCCGGCCAGATACCAGGTGGGATCGTTGCTGCCCGCCTCGTGGCAGAAGGTCCAGACCTCCTCCACCCGTCCGTTGGATTCCTCGAGTGTCGTACCGCCACGGGCATCGATGGTGCGCTCGCGCATCAGCGCGGTAAAGCGGACCGCCGCCCATTCGTGTCCCGCCTCCTGCCAGCTCTCCAGCAGTTCGGCATCGACGGTGACCGTTTCGGTCTCGTGACGCAGGCCGCGGGAATCCTCCAGCTGACGTGCGATCTCATTGGCAAACTCGGGACGGCAGAAGCGGCGGATCTCATCGAGGTCGCCGCGGTCCCACGCCTGCTGCATGCGCACGAAGATGGTGCGGGCGGCGTCGAGGAACGGGCCGACCTCGATCTCCGGTCGTGCCTCGTGCGGTGGTGCGGCGACGCCCCCGGTCATGGGGGGCTCCTCCATCGCCCGGTTGTCGATGTAGGCGTGGTTGCCACTGGCGAAGGGGGCCTCATGGCCGGGTTGTGCGGTGGTCTGCTGCTGCCAGGCGAACGCTCTCGCCTGGCGGCGGAACCACCACGAGACGGCGAGGATGATCGCGCCGATGATCAGGAGGTCGAACAGGTTGATGCCGTGGAAGGCGCCGCCGAACAGCAGGGCGCCGAGCAGTCCGCCCATGGCCAGGCCGGCGATGGCCCCCATCCAGCCGCTGCGCGGGCGCGGGTTGTCGCGGGCGAGGGGGCGGGGGGCGGCCATCGGTCGGCGGGCGTGGGCGTGCGGGAATGCGCGATGGTGGATGCCGAAGGATGAGCCGCCGCCGAAGCGGCGCGCATCGGCGTGGTCGACCGGCCACAGGGAGAAGATCGTGACCGCGGCGATGGTGAACAGGAACAGGCGCGTCATGGTCCGGCCTCCTCGTTGCGGGTGTGCCGGTTTTCCCGGCTGAGTGTCGGGTGCGATGCTGCGCGGGCAACCTTAACGGAAGCTGAAGTGGTCGGAGGCGAGCAGCAGCACGGCTGCGTTGGCTGCGGCATGCAGCATGATCGGCAGCCAGAGGTTGCCGCTATGGGCGTAGATCCAGGCGAAGAGCAGGCCGCCGATCAGTTGCGGGGAGGGCAGATGGCCGTGGGCCAGGGCGAAGAGGAGCGCGTCGGCGACGATCGCAGGCCATCGACCGAACACCCCTCTCAACAGCGGGTAGAGCAGGCCGCGGAAGAGCAGCTCCTCCAGCAGTGGGGCGACCAGCAGCGTCAGCACCACACCGGCCGGATCGGCGACCGGCCGCGGCCAGCCATCGAGTGTGCCCGACCGCAGCAGGGCGAGGACGATCGCTCCTGCGACGGCGGCGGTGCCGGCGAGCAGCCGCCACTGCGCGCGATCGGGGGAGATCAGCCCAAGACCGGGGAGGGCGCGCTGTCGGATGAGCAGGGCGCCGACCCAGCAGAGCTGGGCACAACGGATCAGCAGCAGGGTGCCGGTGGTGATGTGTGGCAGTAGTTGCCCCCCGGCCTCGATCAGCAGCACCCCAGTCCAGATCGGCAACTGCCCGGAGGGGCGGTGGCCGGGGGTCACCGCGGCGTCCGCTCGGCGGTGCGTCGGGCCGTGACCCCTTTCGGCAGCGGCGTCTGCGGCGGAAGCAGGCAGCGCAGGAGGCAATATTCCCGCTGGTGGGCGATCTCCAACACCCTGCCATGGCGGTGGCACCAGGCGATGGCCGCTCCGTCGGCGGCCGGAATGGTCAGGGTCCGTTCGACCCAGCGGCGGCGGACCCAATCGCGCAGGAAGGCCCGCAGCCGATCGATCCCCGCACCGGTTGCGGCGGAGATGGCGATGCGACCGCCGTTTTCCGCTTCGTGGATCGCACCGGTCACCTGCGGGGTCAGATCGCACTTGTTGAGCAGCTCGACCACCGGCGGGATCGCCGCATCGTCGGGAAAGAGGCGATGGAGCGTCTCCTCGACCACCTCCTTCTGCCGCAGGCTCTCCCGATCGGCGATGTCGCGCACATGAAGGATCAGGTCGGCCTGGGTCACCTCCTCCAGCGTGGCGTGGAAGGCGTCGATCAGTTCGTGCGGCAATGCCTGCACGAAGCCGACCGTATCGGAGAGGATGACCGCCGCGCCGTCGCCGAGGTCGGCCTGGCGCAGGGTGGGGTCGAGCGTGGCGAAGAGTTGATCATCGGCGTGGACCGATGCGGCGGTTAGCCGGTTGAACAGCGTCGATTTGCCGGCGTTGGTGTAGCCGACCAACGCCACCACCGGAAGCGCCTTGCGTCGGCGCCCAGCCCGCTGGGTGGCGCGTCGGGTGCGTACCCGTGCCAGCTCCGTGTGCAGTTTCTTGATCTGGCGACGGATCATGCGGCGGTCGAGTTCGATCTGCCGCTCGCCCGGCCCGCCCATGAAGCCGTAGCCGCCGCGCTGCCGCTCCAGGTGGGTCCAGGAGCGGACCAGCCGGCTCACCTGGTAGTTGAGGCTGGCCAGTTGCACCTGCAGCACCCCCTCGCGGGTGCGCGCCCGGGCGGCGAAGATCTCGAGGATCAGCCCGGTGCGGTCGACCACCTTGCAGTTCCATGCCCGTTCGAGGTTGCGCTGCTGGACGGGGGTGAGCGGGTGGTCGACGAAGGCGACGGTGGCGCCGTGTCGGGTCACCTCCGCCCCGATCGACGCCACCTGCCCCGCGCCGAACAGGGTGGCGGGATGGAGGGTGCGCAGGAGCATGGAGCGAGAGACGACCGGACGGCAGCCGGCGCTCTCGATCAACCGGTCGAACTCCCGCCGTCGCGCCTCGGCGTGGTGCTCCCGCTCCTCGCGGCCGGTGCGCGGATGGAGGCTGAGTGCCGCCTCTCCTTCCCGATGGGCTTCACTCACCGGTGCAGCGCCTGCTCGATCATCGGCTTGAGGGTGGCCCCATCGCCGTGGATCGCGCCGGGATGCTGGTGGCGGAACCAGGTCTGTTGCCGTTTGGCGTAGCGCCGGGTGGCGGTGATGCCGGCGGCGATTGCCTCCTCCAACGGCAGCGCCCCGCGGATGTGTTGCAGCAGCTGGCGGTAGCCGACCGCCCGCATCGCCGGGTGGCCGCGGTCGAGACCGAGCGAGGCGAGCCAGCGCACCTCCTCGATCCACCCCTGTGCGATCATGGCGTGGAAACGCTGCTCCAGCTTCGGGTAGAGCTGCGGGCGCGGCACCTCCAGCACGAAGACGGGGCAGTGGAGCGGGAAGGGCGACGCGGGTCGGCGCTGCCATTCGGAGAGCGGTTGCCCGCTGCTCAGCCGGACGGCGAGCGCCCGCAGGATGCGCTGGCGGTCCCGCCCGGCCAGGCGGGCGGCGCTCTCCGGATCGAGGCGACGCAACATGTGGTGCAGCCAGGCGATGCCGCGTCGTGCGGCGATCGCCTCCAACCGCCGCCGGATCTCCGGGCGCTCTGGCGGGATCTCGGCCAGACCCTGCAGCAGTGCGCGCAGGTAGAGGCCGGTGCCGCCGACGATCAGGGGGATCACGCCGCGGGCGTTGCATGCGCCGATCAGCTCCCGGCAGCGCGCAGCCCACCAGGCGGCATCGCCGGTCTGCGGCAGCTGGAGCACGTCGATCATGGCGTGGGGGATGCGCGTCCGTTCGGCACGGGTCGGTTTGGCGGTGCCGATGTCCAGCCCGCGGTAGAGCTGCATCGAGTCGCAGGCGATGATCAGCGCGGGTGGTGGATCGAGCCGCATGGCCAGTGCCGACTTGCCGCTGCCGGTGGCCCCCACCAGGGCGACGGCGCTATAGCGGGACAACCGTCGCCCGTACGGCGGCATGCCGCCGCGCCGCGTTGCGTGGCTCGTGTCGTGCCCCGCTCAATCCGCCCGGTGTTGCAGGCCGGCGAAGAGGGTGCGGTGGGTGGCGATCAGGTGGCGCACCTGGCGCACGTAGGCCATGCCCCGTTCGGAATAGCTGCGCAGCCCCAGCGCCAGCTCATAGCCGGAGAGCGGCTGCAACAGCTGCCGCTCCTTGGCGCGCAGCCGTCTGAGCAGGCGGTACTCCTTGCGGGTATTGATGTTATGCATGTAGGCGCGTACCGATTGCGCGGGCGAGGCGAAACGGCGCACCTCGTGGTGCGCGTTGGCGTTGCGCCGTCTGGGAACCATGCCGCACCCCTTGTGGTGGCACCATTCCCCGAAGAGGTTGTTTCCCTCCCGGGCGAAACGGGAGGTCCCCCAGGCCGATTCGATCGCCGCCTGGGCGGCGACCAGCTCGGGGGGGATGCGGTCGACCCGGACCAGCAGCCGCTCGATCAGATGGCGCTCGGAGTATTTGCGCCCGGCTAGCCCGTACTCCCGGGCCAGCCGACGGAGTACCCGTCGGTCGTGGCGGTCGAGCTCGCGGTCGCGCATGCGCAGCAGTTGTTTGCGCTGCTCCATGATGCGGCGGTTCTCCCGTTCGATGATCGGCTGCAGCCAGTCGAAGAAGGCCTGCTTGCGCCGCGCGCTGTTGTGCAGCGAGGCGAAGTCGGGGATCAGCGACACACTCCTCGGCGCCGCTGCGCGTTCCGCCGCTCGTCGGGTGGGGGCGACGCCCCCTTCCTTTTGGATCCGGTCCGCGGGAGCAGGCTTCGTCACGGTCGTGCCCCGGGCGATGGCGACGGCACGCTCCTCCGGTGCGGGCTGGATGGCGACCGGTTTGGTGCAGCCGCCGGTCAGCAGGAGCGCCGCGACTGCGACAGCCGCGATGACGGGTACGCAGGCAACCGTCATCCTTTGATGGAATCGCACAAAGCCCCTCCATGGGCTTCTTGCTTGACGGGGATCGAAGAGCGTGGTCTTCGATCCCCTTACAAATCCGTCGGTTGCATTTGCCACCTCCGGATTTGCGCGGCCCTCCTGGCCGCGGATGCCGGCTTCTTGCGCAGCCGTCATCCCTTCCTCCCGAAGAGGCGGTCGAGGTCGTCCAAGGTGAGTTTGATCCATGTCGGTCGTCCGTGGTTGCACTGGGCGATGTTGGGGCAGCGGGCCATCTCCTGCAACAGGGCGCGCTGCGCCTCATGGTCGAGCATCTGGCCGGAGGTGATCGCCCGCTTGCATGCGCGGTCGGCGAGCAGTCGCTCCAGGGCGGCGCCCAACCGGTCCTCCTCGTTGCCCAACCGAAGGGCGGAGGCGACCTCTTCCGCCAGCTCTTCCGGGGGAAGATGGCCGAGCAGCGAGGGGATGCGGTCGATGACGAAGCAGACGTCGTCGACGGCGCGCAGCCCGATGCCGAAGGGGGCAAGGGCGTCCGGGTGGTCGTGCAGCCAGGCGGCGAGCTCCGGCTGTGGTTGCCACCGCACGGGGGTGAGCAGCTGCTGGCTCGTCACCGATGCCTGCCGCATCTGCGCCTTGAACCGTTCGTAGCGGATCCGCTCATGGGCGGCGTGCTGGTCGATAAGCAGGATGCCGTCGGTGACCTGGGTCAACAGGTAGCGTCGGTGGATTTGGGCCAGCGGCAGCCCGAAGTCGCACTCCTCCTCCCCGCCGAGGTCCGCCTCTCCATCGGCGCAAGGGGCGTTGCCGGGGGAGGCTGCAGGTACCTCCCGCACCTCGTCGACGGGAGCGGGGGAGGCGGTGGACGGCGGGGAGAAGAGCAGTCGCCCGAGCCCGCCTGAGGATCCCGGCCTCTGCTGCGGCCGGGGGGTGGTGTGATGGGGCGCGGGGTGCTCCGACACAGGGGCTGCGGACGGACGCATCGCCGCGAGCGCCGCCTGTGCGGTGGTGTCGCTGCCGCGCCGCCCCATCCGCTCGAGCGCGGCGTGGACGCAGCCGATCAGTGCGGCGCGTACCGTGGCGGGGTCGGAGAAGCGCACCTCCCGCTTGGCCGGATGGACGTTGACATCGACCAGCGCGGGGTCGATGTGGATCTGGATCACCGCGATCGGATAGCGGTCGTGGAACAGCACGTCGCGGTAGGCGGCACGCAGGGCGGCCAGCAGCATCCGGTCGCGGATCGCCCTGCCGTTGACCAGAAGCCAGATACGGCTGCCGTCCCGGTGGTGCAGGGTGGGCAGGCCGAGCCATGCGTCGATCCGCACGCCCCGGTGGGTGTGGCTCTGGTGGTGGCTGTTGCGGGCGAAATCGTCGCCGAGGACGGAGGCGACGCGCCGATCCTCCTCCTCGGACCGGTATTCGATCCGGGTGCGGCCGTCGAGCCGCAGGGTGATGGCCAGGGAGGGATGGGCCAGGGCGAGGGCGCGGACGTGCTCCACGATCGCCGCCTCTTCGGTCCGCTTGCTGCGCAGGAAGCGCAGGCGGGCAGGGGTGTTGCGAAAGAGGTCGCGCACCTCGACGCGGGTGCCGCGGCGGGCGGCGGCGGGGCGGAGGTGGCTGTTTCCCTGATCGTCGACCCGAACCTCGCTTCCCTCGCCGCCGCCGCGCGGGCAGGTATGCAGCCGAAGCCGACCGACCGAGGCGATCGACGGGAGCGCCTCACCGCGAAAGCCGTGGCTGGCGATCTGCTGCAGATCCTCGGCCCGTCGGATCTTGCTGGTGGCGTGGCGCAGCAGCGCCCGCTCGGCGTCGATCGGATGCATGCCGTCGCCGTCGTCGTCGACTGCGATCAGCCGCCGGCCGGCCGCCTCCACCTCGATCACCACGGAGGTGGCGCCGGCGTCGATGCTGTTTTCCACCAGCTCTTTGACCACCGATGCGGGGCGCTCCACCACCTCGCCTGCGGCGATGCGGTTGGCGACCAGCGGCGGCAGGAGCTCGATCGTCGGAGCGCTGCTCATCGATCCGATTACAAATCGATCACTTGTTTATACATGCGCTTGATTTGCAAGGCAATCGAAGAGCGCGCTCTTCGATTGCCCGTCAAGCAAAAAGTCCATGGACGGACTTTTTGCGATTCGATCACAGATGATGGTTTCTTGCGAAACCATCGTCGTTGGAACGTTGCTGTGAGGGTCGGGCCGGGATGGGGGATGCGCCGGGGGCAGATGCAACGACGCACCCGCCGGGAGGAGTGCGGCCCCCTCCCAACGGGTGCGTCGCCATCGGGCTTCGCGGCAGGGGGCGCCCCTACGGCCGCGGAAGCGATCTCTGTGCGGTGTCGGCGTCAGAAGCGGCGGCGCGGGCGCTCCTCGCGCGGCTTGGCCTCGTTGACCCGAAGGTTGCGGCCGTTCAGATCACTGCCGTCGAGCGCCTCGATGGCCCGACGGCCATCCTCGGCGTTGTGCATCTCGACGAAGCCGAAGCCTCGGGAGCGGCCGGTCTCCCGGTCGCTGATGACGTGCGCGCTGGAGACGTCGCCGAACTCGGCGAAGAGCTCGTGCAGCTCACTTTCGTTTACGGAGTAGGGCAGGTTGCCCACATAGATATTCAACATGACAGATCGTACAGACAGATTCCTCGATATATTCGCCCGTCACCGCAGCCGCTGCCGCAGGGGCCGGACCATCGCCGCATCAAGCGGTTGGGCGAACCGTAGCCATGTCGGTGCGGGATTGCACGCGCGGGGTGCGGCCGGCCGGCCGATCGTGCTGACGTGCGCGGAAGCGCAGGGTGTCGGCGCGCGGGATGTTGCGCCGAATCCAGCGGACCATGTCGCGCCACATGCGGTGGATCTCCCGAGGGGGGGGCATGATGCCGGCGTAGGGCAGCTCCATGGTCACCACCGGGATGTGGCGCTCGACACCGGCGTAGTTGCCCAGCGAACCGGGGTAGGTGCCGAGCAGCCGGCTGTGCAGATAGCCGAAACGGCGGGGAGCATCCGGCGGGCCGTCGAAGTCGAGGATGCCGTAGGGGGCGTGTACCGAGATGATCACATCGGGCTGAAAGCGGGCGATCTCCTCCATGAGCGCGCGGGTCTCCGGCTCGCTGGCCGCTGCGGGTCCGGGATAGCGTCGGGGATCGCGGTGGGTGCGGCGGATCCAGTAGCGGCGGCTCTGCTCGCTCCACCCCCTGGTGGGGAAGTTGCGGTTGAGGTCGACGCCGTGGCCGTTGACCCGTCGGCTGTGGCGGCGCAACAGGCCGTCGGGGTTGGCCAGCGGGATGATGTGCCAGTGAAACAGGCCGGTGTGGTGCCGCTTGATGATGCGCATCCATTTGAAGACGATGCTCACCGAGGAGAACTCGTCGCCGTGGATGCCGCCGATCAGCAGCACCCGCGCCTTCGGTCGGCGTCCGGCCGGTGGGGGGAAGCGGCGGATGAGGATGGCCTGACCGTTGGCCGAACGGGCGCCGCTGTCGACCAGACCGGCACGCAGGCACTCCCGGATGGAGACGCTGCCGAGCTTGTGGCCGATGCGGTGGCACTGCCGCTCAGCGCTGTCCCGTGCGGGGATGGTGTAGGCGCCGCCCTGGGCGCAGAGTGGGAGCAGCAGGGCGGCCAGTGACAGGAGCGCTCTTCCCGACCGGGTTGTGCCGGGGCGAATCGCAACCACTCCGTTCATGCTGTTTCTGCTCGATGGTGATCGAATGGGCAACATATAAATATTATTGTAACACAGTAAGTTGTAACGGTTTGATCTAGTTTTGCATCAATGTTGGCATTGGTGTGGCGCACCAATGCCGCAATGATGGTTTCCAGCGAAAGCATCATGTCGGACAGTGGGTGGCGAACAGCCGATCGTGCTCGTCGAGCGCGTAGCGGTCGGTCATGCCGGCGATGTAGTCGGCGATCACCCGCGCCCGCAGCCGGTCGTCGGCGTCGGGCGGGATGCGGGCGGCGGGGCCCGGCGGAAGCATCATCGGGTGTTCGAAGTAGGCGTGGAACAGCTCCTGGATCACCCGGGTCGCCTTGTGCGACATGCGGGCCACCCGATAGTGGTGGTACATGTTGTGGTGGAGATACTCCTTGAGTTCGCGCCCCCAGGCCGTCACTTCCGGGGAGAAGGCGACCAGTGGTTCGGGGGCGCGGCGCACATCCTCCAGCGAGGTGACCCCCGCCTGCTTCAGGTTGGCCCGCGTCTGTCTGATCACGTCGGTGATCAGATGGTTGATCATGCGGCGCACCGTCTCGTGGACCACCACCCGCTCGCTGCAGCCGCCGACGCAGACGGCGAGTGCGGCGTCGTGGCTGCGGCGGAAGAGGGTGGTCCGGCGCAGCCCCTCGATGGTCAGGATGCCGGCGCGCAGGCCGTCGTCGACATCGTGGTTGTTGTAGGCGATCTCGTCGGCGAGGTTGCCGATCTGTGCCTCCAGCGTCGGCTGCTCCTCGGGATGGAAGTCGCGCGCGGCGCCATCCGGCGCCCGGTCGTAGTGGGAGGAGTGTTTGATCATCCCCTCCAGCGTCTCGTAGCTCAGGTTGAGCCCGGGGAAGGCGGCGTAGCGCCGCTCCAGCTCGGTGACGATGCGCAGCGACTGCCGGTTGTGCTCGAAGCCGCCGTAGGGGGCCATCACCTCGTTGAGCGCATCCTGCCCCGAGTGGCCGAAGGGGGTATGGCCGAGGTCGTGGGCCAGGGCCACCGACTCGGCGAGATCCTCCTGCAGATCGAGCGCGCGGCAGATGGAGCGGGCGATCTGGGCCACCTCGATCGAGTGGGTCAGCCGGGTGCGGTAGTGGTCGCCTTCGTGGTTGACGAAGACCTGGGTCTTGTACTCCAGCCGGCGGAAGGCGGTGGAGTGGATGATGCGGTCGCGGTCGCGCTGGAAGATGTTGCGCCCCTCCTGCTCGGGCTCGGGGTGGCGTCTGCCGCGCGAGAGTGCCGAACGGCAGGCGAAGGGGGCGAGATGCTCCTCGTATCGGTTCATTTTGTTTGCATCGCAAAACATCCGTCCGTGGATGTTTTGCTTGGGCGGGAATCGAAAAGCGTGGTTTTCGATTCCCTTACAAATCCTTCGCTTGCATCCGCAAGCTTAGGATTTGCGCGGCCGTCCTGGCCGCGAATGCCGGCTTGCAGCGAGGCCGGCATCGGTTTGCATCGCAAAACATACCATCCGTGGATGTTTTGCTTGGGCGGGAATCGAAAAGCACGTCCGTTCGTGGATTGCGAAGGCTATCGGGAGGGCCTCCGCGTGCGTGTGCGGATGGCGATCGTCGCGCCGGCCAGGCCGACGGCGATACCGCCGAGCAGAATCGGTCCGACCAGTGTGGCGTATGGCGGTGGGGTCATGCCCAACCTGCGCAGTGCGGCGAGCAGCGGCCATTGCAGCAGTGCGGCGAGCAGCCCTGCGCCGCCGCCGATCAGCCCCCCCTCCAGCAGGTAGGGGAGGCGGACGAACCACTCCTCGGCGCCGAGCAGCCGCATCAACGCGATTTCGTTTTCACGAGCGAGCAGCGACAGCCGCAGGGTGTTGGTGACGATCAGCGCCATGCCACACATCATCAGCAGGGCGACCCCGATCAGGATGCGGCGGGCCAACAGCAGCTTGCGGCGCGCCGTCAGCAGGGTGAGCTCCTCGTCGTTGAGCCTGGCGTGGAACCGGGCGGCGACATCGCGCAGGTCGTCGATCAGGAACGGCCGCTGGCTGCGCACCGCGGCCCGGACGGTCAGCGGCAGCATCCGGTGCAGCCCCTCCACCGGTGCGCCGCCCAACCACCGCGCAAGCCAGGCGCGGGTTTCGCGCGCCTCGATCCGGCGGGGCTCCCCCAGCCCATCGACCCGGCGCAGGGCGGCGAGCAGCGGCGCCAGCCGCGCCGCTTCGTCGCGGGGCAGGTAGAGATGGACCACGGGGCGCAGTGATCCTGCCCAGAGGAGTACCGTCTGCACCCCTGTCCAGAGCGCGGCCACCGCCCACATGGCGATGGCCACTACCAGCAGGGCGAGCCACTGCGCCTGGCCGAAGGGGGGCAGGCTCCAGCCGCCGGGCAGGCGGATGCGGGGCGATTCACGGTCGGTCACGATGATGGAATCGCAAAAAATCCGTCCGTGGACTTGTTGCTTGACGGGAATCGAAGATCGCGGTTTTCGATCGCCTCACAAAACAGTCGCCTGCCTGCGAAACCATCAGCCATGCCGATCCTCCACCACCGCACCGGCATGCAGGGTGACCACCCGGCCGGGGAAGTCGCGCAGCAGCTGAAGGTCGTGCGTGGCCATGATCACGGTGCTGCCTTGCCTCTGCAGCTCCACCAGGTAGCCGGTGACCCGACGGGCGGTCTCATGGTCGAGGTTGCCCGTCGGTTCGTCGGCCAGGATCAGCTTCGGTCGCCGCACCATCGCCCGGGCGATGGCCACCCGCTGCTGTTCGCCGCCGGAGAGGGTCTCCGGATAGCTGTACATGGCATCGGCAAGGCCGACGAAGTCGAGCGCCCGCTCCACATGGGCGGTGATGCGCTCCACGGGGTGGCCGATCACCCGCAGCGGCAGGGCGACGTTCTCGAAGACGGTCCGACCGAAGAGGAGCCGGTGGTCCTGGAAGATGATGCCGCACTGACGGCGGAGGGCGCGGATCGTCCGCTCCCCGGCCCTGCGCAGGTCGCATCCGGCGACGATGAGCCGTCCGGCGGCAGGGCGCAGCGCGCCGTAGAGCAGGGAGAGCAGGGTCGATTTGCCGGCACCGCTCTCTCCGATGAGGAAGAGAAACGCACCGCGATCGACCGAGAGGGAGACCCCGCCCAGCGCGATGCGGCCACCGGGATAGCGGGTGAGCACCCGCTCCATTTCGATGATCGGAGCGTGCTTCATGGTCGAATCGCAACAAGTCCGTCCGTGGACTTGTTGCTTGACGGCAATCGAAGAGCGCGGTCTTCGATTGCCTTACAGATCCTTCGCTTTCGCCCGCAAGCTTCGGATTTGCGCGACCGTCCTGGTCGTGGAGGATGGTTTCTCGCGAAACCATCCTCCACGGTGCCAACGATAGTGGAATGGTGCGCGCGGCGCGAATGGCGGCGGATGGCGCCCTCGGGCCGACAGGTCCGCGGATGAGCGGTTGTGATTCCGATCAACGCTGGCGCGCGCCGCCGCTCGTGGGTAGGGTGCCACCGATGGTCACGGAGTCCGAGGAGTCGGTGGCGGAGCGGCCGCGGACGCAGCCGTCGCAGGAGCGGTTGATCCAAGCGGTCAAGTCGATGCCCGCCTTCCCCGAGAGCGTGCACAAGATCATCGAGCTCGCCTCGGACATCAACTGTTCGGCCAAGCAGCTGGTGCGGGTGATCGAGCGCGATCCGGTGGTGACGGTGAAGGTGTTGCAGATGGTCAACTCCTCCTTCTACTGCCTGCCGCGCAAGCTCACCTCGGCCAACCATGCGGTGGCCTACCTCGGTTTGAACACGGTGAAGAACCTCGCCGTCGGCATCGCCGCGGTGGGGATCCTCTCCACCCGCGGCGCCGGCGGCTTCAACACCAACGACTTCCTGCACCACTCCCTGGCCACGGCGGTGATCGCCCGCCGGTTGGGGCTCAAGATCAAGGAGAAGCACCAGTACGATCCGACCGAGTTCTTCGTCGCCGGTCTGGTGCACGACTTCGGCAAGCTGGTCTTCATGCGCAGCTATACCGATACCTTCGTTCGTGCGATCGCCCTCGCCCGCAAACACCGCTGCCCGCTCCATCTGGTCGAACGCAAGCTGCTGGGGATCGACCATGCCCAGGTGGGCGGCATACTGGGCGATGAATGGGGGCTGCCCGAGCACCTCACCTGCTGCATGCGCGAGCACCATCGCAAGCGCCACGGCGGCGGGGTGCTGCTCGATTGCGTGGTGGTGGCCAACATCCTGAGCAAGGTGCGGCGGATCGGCGACGGCGGCAATCCGTTCGTTCCGGAGGATCTGCCGGAGCAGGCGATCAAGACCTTCGGCAACCGCACGCTGGAGATGATCGACCGTTGGGTGGGGGATATCCACGAAGAATACGAGGACGCCAAGGCGCTGGCCGCCTGATCTGATCCGCTCCGGCCCTCCGGGGGCCGGCAGAGATGCGGCGTCGGGGAGGTTGATGGAGCCATGAAGTTGAAGTTCTGGGGCGTGCGCGGCTCGATCGCCACGCCGGGCCCCTCCACGGTGCGTTACGGCGGCAACACCACCTGCATCGAGGTGCGCACCGACGACGGCCAGGTGATCATCCTCGATGGCGGTACGGGGCTGCATCCGCTATCGCTCAGCCTGCTGGCCGAATTGCCGGTGACCGCCCACGTGTTGATCAGCCACACCCACTGGGACCACATCCAGGGGCTCCCCTTCTTCATCCCGCAGTTCATCCCCGGCAACCGGCTGGAGATCTACGGCGCCTACGACCCGGTCACGCAGAAGAACATCGGCGAGACGCTCTCGGTGCAGTTGCAGTACAGCTATTTCCCGGTGCGTGAGGTGGAGCTGAAGAGCAAGCCCGGCTTCCACACCATCAACCAGCGCGAGCCCTTCACCATCGCCGACGCCACCATCACGCCGGTGGTGATGAACCACCCGGTGATCGACCTGGGCTACCGCATCGAATGCAACGGCAAGTCGCTCTTCTTTACCGGAGACCACGAGCCTCCGGTCAACATCTACGACGAGGAGGACGAGAGCTACGAGATCTACCAGTCGGTGCTCAACGAGCGCAACCGCTTCATCTATGAGGTGATGCGCGGGGTCGACGTGTTGATCGCCGACTCCTCCTACACGCCGGAGGAGTACCGTTCCGGCAAGGAGGGATGGGGGCACGGCACCTTCGACTCCAGCATCGCCATGGCTCGGGACCTCGATGTCGGTCGGCTCTTCTTCACCCACCATGAGCCGACGCGCAGCGACGACGCCCTGGAGCAGGTCTGCGCCGAGGCGCTCGACCGTTGCGACTGCACCGCCGATGAGCGGCAGCGTTTTCAGTTGGCCCGCGAGGGGCTGGAGCTGGAGTGGTGAATCCATACAAGGGGAGGCCATGACATGAAGAGGGTTGGATGGAGTGTGATGCCGGTCGTGCTGCTGTTGGTGCTGCTGGCGCCAGCACCGGCGCCGATCGCTGCCGCCGCGCCGGCGGGGGAAAAGGCGGATGTGCCGGAGAAGAGCGTGGAGCTGTTGCGCAAGAATATCCGCGGGCTGCGCATCGATGCGGTGCACCGGGCGCCGATCGCGGGCCTCTACGAGGTGATCTCCGGCCGCAACATCTATTATGCGGATGCCACGGGAGCCCATCTGATCGTCGGCGGCCACATCTTCGACACCAGCAACCGGCGCGATCTCACCGCCGCGCGGTTGCAGGAGATCAACCGGATCGACTTCCATCAGCTTCCGCTGGAGTTGGCCGTCGTCTCCGGCGATCCCGACGGGGTGCCGCTGGCCGTCTTCACCGATCCGGACTGCCCCTTCTGCCGCAGGCTGGAGCGCGAGCTGCAGGGGATGCACGGCATCAAGGTCTACCACTTCCTCTTTCCGCTGACCCGGATCCACAAGCATGCCGAGGCCCATGCACGGGCGATCTGGTGCGCCAGGGACCGCTACAAGGCGATGGTCGAGATCATGCTGCATGACCGCGATCTGCCGGCGGGAAGCTGCAAGACGCCGATCGCAAGGCTGCGTGCGCTGGGCACCCGCATCGGGGTGACCGGCACCCCCACGCTGATCGCCGGTGACGGTCGCATGTTCGCCGGGCTCAAGACGGCGCGGGAGCTCAAGCGTTGGCTGGCGCGGTGAGCCGGGCCGACGGTCGCGCGGCCGACGCCATGCGGCCGGTGACGATCGAGGCGGGGATCAATCCCTACGCCGAAGGGTCGGTGCTGATCGCCTTCGGCGGTACGCGGCTGATCTGTACCGCCTCGGTCGAGGAGACGCAGCCATCCTTCCTGCGCCCGAGCGAGCAGGGGTGGGTGACGGCGGAGTACGGCATGCTGCCGCGCGCCACCCACACGCGGAACCGGCGTGAGGTGAGCCGGGGCAAGGCGAGCGGCCGGACGATGGAGATCCAGCGGCTGATCGGCCGGTCGCTGCGCGCGGTGATCGATCTCGAACGGCTGGGGCCACGCACCGTCATCATCGATTGCGACGTGCTCCAGGCCGACGGCGGCACCCGCACGGCGGCGATCACCGGCGGCTGGCTGGCGCTGCGTCAGGCGGTCTCCCGGCTGTTGGCCGATGGAATGATCGCGCAGGATGCGGTGGTCGGGCAGGTGGCGGCGGTCAGTTGCGGCGTGGTGGATGGCGTAAGCCTGCTCGATCTTGCCTACGAGGAGGATGCGCGGGCGGAGATGGATGCCAACTTCGTCATGACCGCCGAGGGCGGCGTGGTCGAGCTGCAGGCGACGGCCGAGGGGCGGGCGCTGCCCTGGGCGCGCATCGAGGAGCTCAAGGAGCTGGCTGCGCGCGGCATCGCCCAGCTGGTCACCGCCCAGCGCGAGGCGCTGGCGGTTTGATTCCCGTGCGGCTGGTCATCGCCAGCAACAATCCGAAGAAACGACGCGAGATGGAGGCGATCCTCTCCAGCATTGGCGTTGCCGTGGTGCCGGCGGAGGCGACCTGCTTCGTGCCTGTGGAGGAGGATGGCGCCACCTTCGCGGAGAATGCCGCAAAGAAGGCGCGCGCCTTCGCCGCCGCCAATGCCATGCCGGCGCTGGCCGATGACTCCGGCCTCTGCGTCGATGCGCTCGGCGGAGCTCCCGGCGTCCGCTCCAGCCGCTATGCCGGGATCGAGGGGGATGACGCGGCCAACAATGCCCGGTTGCTGGCCGCGCTTGACGGCGTCGCCGACCGTCGCGCCCGTTTCGTCTGCGCGCTCCACCTCGCCTTCGCCGGCGACCGCCCGCCGCTGACCGCCGAGGGAGAGACGGTCGGCACCATCCTGACCCGGCCGGATGGCCCCGGGGGCTTCGGCTACGATCCTCTCTTCTTTTCGCCGGAGCTTGGTTGCAGTTTCGCCCGGGCGACGGCGGAGGAGAAGGCGCGGGTCTCCCATCGCGGCCGGGCGCTGCGCGCGCTGGCCGACAAGCTGCGCGGCGGTTGATCAGGCTGCCGGCTGTAGCATTCGATGGTGGCTGCCGCCGCTGCCCGCGGCTGGCCGCCTTGCTCGACCAGGTGAAGGGCGATTATCCCGACTACTTCTGCGCGCCGGTGCCGCCCTTCGGCGATCCGACCCCGCGGCTGCTGATCGTCGGCCTCGCCCCCGGCATGCACGGCGCCAACCGTACCGGGCGCCCCTTCACCGGCGATTATGCCGGCATCCTGCTCTACCGGACCCTCCATCGGCTGGGGGTCGCCTCGGCGCCGGAGTCACGCTCTGCGGAAGACGGGCTGCGGCTGGACGGGGTGCGCATCACCAACGCGGTCAAGTGTCTGCCGCCGAAGAACCGGCCTGTTGCCGCCGAGATCCGGCAGTGCAACCCCTTTCTGGCGGCGGAGATCGCCGGGTTGCCGGCGTCGTGCAACCTGCTCGCGCTCGGACTGGTCGCCCATCAGGCGGTGCTGCGCGCCTGTCGCCTGCCGCTTGCTTCCCGCCGCTTCGCCCACGGCGCGGCGCACAGTCTTCCCGATGGTCGCAGGCTGATCGACAGCTACCACTGCTCGCGCTACAACACCCAGACCGGGCGGCTGACCGAGGAGGCCTTTCGCGCGGTGGTCGCCCAGGCATTGGAGCCGCCAGCCTGATCGATCTGGTCGCGGTCAGCGATGCCATCCTGCCGCAGCGGCAGGGCTGGATGCTCCATCCGGCGCTGGCCGGTTGGCGCCGTCGGTTGCGCTGGCGCCGCAGCCGCTGGTTGCGCGGTCGGCCGCACGATCCGCTCTCGCTGGCCGCGCTGCTTGTCGGTGTGGCTCCGGCGCGGCTGCTGGCCGCCGCATGCCCCGACCTGCCGGCGATGGCCCAGTGGTGGGTGGCGACGCCGTGGCACGGCCAGACCGTGCGCGATCGGGTGCGGCTGTTGCCCTGGCCCCGGCTTGACTGGCGCGCGGCGGATGGCGCGGCCCTGATCGCGCGGCTTGCACCGCTCTTCGACGATCTCGGCATGCGGCTTGTCGCCGGGCCGGAGGGGATGCTGCTGCTCGGCTGCGACCGCTGTTGGCAGGTGGCGCCGGCGCCGTGGCCGCAGATCGAGGAGGAGGGGCTGCCCGACCGTCCTCCTCCGGGCGCGGACGGGGGGGCGTGGATGCGGTTGATGACCGAGGTGGAGATGGCACTCCACCAGGATGGAATCCCCCGTGCGGGCAGCGTGCCGGTCCACGGTATCTGGCTGTGGGGGGCGTGGAGCCCCGATCCGGCCGGGGCGGCGGAAGGGGCGGTCGCGCCGGGCCTCACCATCGCCGCCACGGGTGGTGTGCGCGCCGATCGCTGGCTGGTCGGGCGGGCCGAGGAGGTGGCCGGGCTGCTGCCGGGAGGGAGGGTGCCGCGTCGGCTGTTGCTGGCCGGCGGCGGTCGCCTCTGTTTCTTCCCGGGGAGGGGCAGGTTGTGGCCGCGGCGGGACCCCTTGGGGGAGGGTGGGGGGATCGGCGGGGAGGAGGAGCTGCTCGGCATGGCCGCCCGGCCGGGATCGCGGGGTGGTTTCGATTGAATCGCAAAACCTCCGTCCGTGAACGTGTTGGCTTCACGGGAATCGAAGAGCGTGGTCTTCGATCCGCTTACAAATCCATCGGTTGCATGCGCAACCTCCGGATTTGCGCGACCCTCCATGGTCGCGATGATGGTTTCTTGCGAAACCGTCATGTTTTGGCAACCACCCGGAACAACGGCAGGATTCGGCACCAGGCGCGCGGCTTGCCGGCGGTGGGATGATGACGGTTCAACGGGAGTGGTGGAGCGATGCGGTTTTCGTTGCAGGATGCCCCTCCGAGCCATGCCGGGATCAAGCAGATGCGGGCGGCGATCGAGAGTCGGCTCAAATGGCTCCACCTCTTCTACATCTTCACCCTCTACCTGATCCCGATCGTCACCGTGGTCGCCTGCATCATCTTCCAGGTGCACAACGATCGGTCGGTGAGCAACACGGTGATCATGAGCGGGGTGTTGATGTTGGCCATCTCCGCCGCCGGCCACGCCTTCCACTTTCAGGGTTACGCCACCGCGATGAACGGCATGATCATCGTCGGGCTGTCGTTCTACACCATTCCCGTCGCCCTGGTCATGGTGCCGGCGGGGATCATCCTGCAGTACAAGCCGAGGGCGTGGCACCGGGATCTTGCCGATCTGCGTCAGATCAATGATGAGCGCAATCGCAACGTGACCGAGATGAAACTGACCTCACCGGTGATCGGCGCCTATGCCAAGAAGGTGGCGGCGACCGGCCGGAACTATTTCGTCCGCGGCGAGTATCTGGCCATGGTCGCGCAGCGCGAGCGGGAGATCCAGGAGCACAACGCCCGCGCCAGGATCGATTTCCGCAAGCCGGAGGAGCTGCCCGGGGACAAGGCGTGACGTCCCTCGATCAGCGCAGGAAGTAGGGCGGATCGCCGGCGCAGGGTTGCCACTCGGCTAGCCTGCTCCACAGCCGCTCTCTGCCGAAGTGGCGGAACTCGGTGTAGGGCGGGTGGATGAGTTGGATGTGGTCGATCTCCACCTCCACCCTCGGCGGGCGCACCGTTCGGACCAGAGCGACGTCGATGAACCGTTTGCGCCTGCGGCAGACCTGATCGCCGGCGATGATCAGCGGCGGCGGATGGGGCAAGGCGGTTTGCGCGCCGCTCACCGTCGGGGATGGCGCCGAGGGGGCGGTGCCCCCGCTGGGACGCGGTGGGGTGGGTGCCTTCCCCCCCTTCGGCCCGATGGATGCGTAGGAATCCCCCACCGTGGCGGCGGACTCGGCCTGCACCGCCGGAGGGCTCTTCCCTTCCTTCTCCTCCCGGGCGGCCGCAGAAGCCTTGCGGTCCCGTTCCTGTTTCTGTTGCGGCGCGGCCCCGAATCGGGTGATCCGGTGGAAGAAGGCGCGGATCTGTTGGATTGGTCCGGGATGGCTTCGGTGCGTGTGTCCGCGTTTCTTTTCCGGCGTCGCTGGAGGGTGTTTTGGGTGATGGGAGGTGCTGGCGGTGGTTGGTCGATCTCTGCCGGCGGCGCTGTAGGGATCCCGATGGCGTGACGAGGTGCGGGGCGGCTGTGGCGGGAGCATCGCCCGGCGCACCATCGTCACCTCAAGCGGGGTGCCGTTGTGGTCGAAGCGGAGCAGGGCGGTGGTGCCCGTCCGGCCGAACAGCAGTGCCCGGGCCGCCTGGATGGTGGGGACCGGTTTGCCGTCGACGGCGATCAGCCGGTCGCCGGGATCGAGATCAGGCTGCTGCTCCAGCGCCTTGTCGGGAATGCGGGCGACGACCAGCTCGCCGTCGCGCATCTCCAGGGCCAGCGGGATGGTGCCGGCCTCCTCCCGCGGCAGATAGCCGGCCTCGGCCAGTGCGCGGGTGCACTCCTCCGGTACTCGACCGGGAAGGATGGCGCCGATGATGCTCGCACGGGGCTTCGGCTGGCACAACTCCTTGTCACCGAACGCGTTGATCAGGTGCAGCGGCCGATCGGCGCATCCGGCGAGGATGAGCAGCGCTGGCAGCATCCATGGCATTTGTTTCATGTTTGATCGAATCGCAAAAAGTCCGTCCGTGGACTTTTTGCTTGACGGGGATCGAAGAGCATATCTTAGTTCCACCTATAAAATAAGTAGTTGTATTCGCAAGCTCACGTTTCGCACGAATATGTCAGAAGCGATCGCCCGCTTCGTTCGGAGTGCTCCAGCAACAACCATGCCAGCAGCGATCGGCAGGGGTGCTAGCCTTTCCCCAATGGTTCACCGCTCCCGTTTGTCAGGTCTGCATGCGATCCGCGGCTACTACGCCTTCTACTTCGCGGCCATGGGGCTGATGCTCCCCTTTTTCCCGCTCTGGCTGGCCGGGCGCCGGCTCGATGTGGCGACGATCGGGTTGCTCAGCGGGCTGCTTGCCGCCGGCAAGGTGGTGGCGCCGCCGCTGGCCGGCTGGCTGGCCGATCGCCATCCTCCCGGCGGACTGCGCGCGATGGTGGTGGTGGCGCTGGGGCTCTCCGCGCTGCTGGCGCTGGCCTGGCCGTGGGTGGATGGGGTGGTGGCGCTGGCACTGTTGATCGCCCTCTTCGGCCTGCTGTGGGCGGCGACGCTCCCTCTGGCCGACCAGCTCTCCATCGCGCTGTCCGAACAGGCGCAGGGCAGCTACGGCCGGCTGCGCGCCTTTGGCTCGCTTGGCTTCATCGTCGCCTCGCTGGCGGGCGGGGCGTGGCTTGGCGGTGCCGGGCAGGTGGCGCTGCTGCCGCCGGTGGTGGCGCTGGTGCTGCTCATGGCCGCCGCCTGCGGCGCCGCCTTTCCGCCGCCGGCGCACCATGCCGCGCTGTTGGCCGGGCCGACGGGAACCCCGCAGCCGGCCCGGCTGCGTGCGCTGATTCTGGCCGGGTTCCTCATGCAGCTCTCCCACGGCACCTACTACGGCTTCTTCACGCTCCATCTCGGCCACCTGGGCTATACCGGCTGGCAGATCGGGTTCTTCTGGATGGTCGGGGTGGCGGCCGAGATCGTGCTGATGTGGCGCTGGAGCGATGCGCTGCACGCCGCCGACCCCTACCGCGTGCTCTCGCTCTGCCTGCTGCTCGCCGCCTTGCGCTGGATCGGCACGGCACTGGCTGTCGACTGGTGGGCGATCGCCCTGCTGCAGCTGCTTCATGCGGCCAGCTACGCCGCTTTCCACATCACGGCACTGGTCTGGGTCCAGCGCTGGGCGCCGGCAGGTCGCAGCGCCGCCGCCCAGGGATGGTTCTCCTCGGCCGGCTTCGGCCTTGGGGCTTCGCTTGGGATGGCCGGTTGCGGTCAGGTGATCGCGGCGGCCGGATTCACCACGGCGTGGTGGCTCTGCGCGGCGGTGGCGCTGGCTGCGATCAGGCTGTTGCGTCCGCTGCGGCAAGCCGCCTGATCTGTCGCCAGGCGGCGCGGGCGTCGCCGAAGGGTAGTTCAAAGCAGCGGCAGGGCGCCGGCAGCCACCGGTGGAGTGTGTGGATCGCCTGGGCCAGCGGGCGGGGCTGCTGCAGCAGGTCGGCCAGGCGGGTTAGCGCTATGCTGCGCGGCAGTGGGCGGGGTGTGGCCTCGGCCCCGGGACGGAAGCGGGGGAAGAGGAGCAGTCGGGCTGGGGCCGGCTCGGTGGCAACGCGGCGCGGCAGCCAGAGCAGCGAGTGGCGGCGCCCCCCGTCCGGATCGGTGAAGTGGTAGGAGGCGCGCTCGAAGCAGCCGCTGTCCACCATCTCCTCGTGGGCGAAGGCCGGATGGACGCCGCCGTCCCACTGCAGCGGCCGGGGGAAGGGGTGGATCGCCCCTTCGGCATCGAGCAGGGCGAACTCGTCGCTCATGTAGGCGGCGCCGTCGAGCAGGGCGGCGGTGGCGAGCGAGGACTTGCCCGCGCCGGAGCAGCCGGCGAAGAGCAGCGCGCCGCCCTGCCACGCGATGGCCGCGGCGTGGATCGAGCAGAGGCGATCGGTGGCGGCGGCGACGGTGTGGCGGTAGAGGGCCAGCTCGATCGCCGCGACGATGTTGCCCGGGTCGTGGTCGCGCCACAGCTCCTCGCCGTTGCGTTCGGCCCGCCAGTCGCCATCGGGATCGCGGCCTGCCCGGAAGCGGCAGGTCGCCGGCTGCTCCGGTGCGGCCGGCGGGTAGAGGGCGAAGAGCGGCGCGATCAGGTCGAAGAGCGGTTGCGGTGCCTCAACGGTGACGACGGAGTCGGCCACCCGGCAGCGGATGGCTGCTGGCTGCCGGCGCGCTGCAGCAGCCTGGTTGTCGATGCTCGGATCGTCGATGGCGGCCTCTACGGCGCGGGCAGGAATTGATTCGATCGCAAAAAGTCATTCGATCGCAAAAAGTCCGTCCGTGGACTTTTTGCTCGACGGAAAGCGAAAAGCGCGTTTTCTCTTCCTTTACAAATCAATCGGTTGCTTGCGCGGTCGTCAGCAACTGGTGCGCACGCAGCTGATCGAGGAGCTGTTCCACATCGCGTGCCACCGCTGCCTGCTCGACCTCGAAGATGGCGGCCAGCTCGCTGGCGATCGATTCCACAGTGTGGCTGCCGTCGCACAGCTCGAGCACGGCGGCGGCGGTGTGGTTGAGTGAGACGCAGCGGCCGGTGTCGTGGTCGATCACCACCACCTCGTCCAGCCCCTCCAGCTCCTCGAAGGAGAGATCCGGTTTTCGTCTTGGATGATTGATGTTTATGCTCCTGTCGCAACAAGTCCGTCCATGGATTTTGTGCGGCACGCCGATGCCGCGATGTCGGCTTCTTGCGAAGCCGTCATGTCATTGCCCCTCCAAAGAGGGGTCGGTTTTACCACCGAGCAGCCAGGCCGAAGTGCGGCAGTCGTGGCAGCTGAGTTGGTTGTGACACGCATCGACTGCGGCGGACGCCGGGCCGATGGGGATGGCCCGCAGCTGCTCGACGATGGCACCGCGGCGGATGTTGCCCAGCCTGCGGCCGCGTGCAAAGATGCAGGGGAGGATGGCGCCGTCGGCCGCAACACACAGCTTGCCACGCCGGGGGGGGAGCGGCGTCGGCAGGGCTGGTTCCTCGTCACGATCGACGCTCTGATCGCGGCCACGACCGATGGCGCGGATCGGATGGACGGCGATCGCCGCCTCCTCCACCCCCATGGAGCGCAGCAGCGCCCGGGTCGGCTCGGCATCGTCGCGGTTGTGCGCCATCGTGATGATGCTCACCCGGCAGGGGATCCCGCGGGCGACCACCCGCCGGATCGCCGTGATGGTCCGCTGCCAGCTGCCGGGGAGGCGGGTGACGGCGTCGTGGCGGGCGGCATCGTGGCTGTAGAGCGAGAAGGCGAAGGCGAGCGCTGCTCCGCCTGCCTCGGTCAACCGTTGCAGCAGCGCGTCGTGCAGCAGCAGGCCGTTGGTGTAGATCTCGATGGTGGCGAAGTCACGGGCGCGCGCATGGCGCACGGCGGTGACCAGCTCGGGGTGGATCAGTGGGTCGCCGCCGGTGAACTGCACCCGCGCCCGCCCCAGGGCGCGGGCCTGGTCGAGCAGATCGATGATTTCTTCGGCACTCAGGTGGGCCTGTTGTTCCGGCGTGGCGTCGGCGTAGCAGTGGAGGCAGCGCTCGTTGCAGCGCAGGGTCAGCTCGACGAAGAGCAGGCCGAGATCGCCGCAGACCAACTGGCGCAGCGCGTCGCTGGTTGGCGTGGCCTGTGCGATGCCCTCCAGCGCCGGCAGATGGCGGGCGGCGGCGGCCAGCGGGCAGGAGTCGGCGACAGGCTCGGGCCGCAGCCGTCGCTCCAGCGCGGCGGCGAGGCGACCGCTCAGTTGCAGTGGAGGGTGGTCGCAGCGGTGGAGCAGCAGATCGGTTCCCCGCCGCGCGACGAGGGCCACCTCGCCGCGGGGGAAGAAGAGGGGGCGGGTCAGAAAGGGTGGATTAGCAGTGGGCGGGTCGGCTGGCGGTAACGCATCGGCCCGGAGGCGCGTCAGGAGTGGCTGCTGTTCTTGTTCCCCGACGAGGAGTTGCACTTCTTGCGCCGATCATCGCAGCTCTTGCGGTTCTTCTCGCCGCTACGGCCGCAGGGGGCGCAGAAGCAGGGGGCGCAGGAGGGGTTGCCGCCGCTGCCACTGCTGCTGTTCTTGCTGCCGTTTTTGTCTTTGCTGCCGCTGGCCCAGGCGTCGTTCTGTGCCACGACCAGCGCGCCGAGCACCGCCGGCGGGGTGTAGGCGCCGAGCCGCAGCAGCCGGCGGCGTGCGGAGAATCGACGTTCCTGACCATACGGTTCCATGGCTGCCTCCCGAGCGTGGCTACGCAATCGGCGTAGGATAGGCTAGAGTACGGCTGATGTCAAGCGCGCGGGATTTCGCCATGCATTGTCGCTGGTTGCAGGCCGAGTTGTTGCGCGGTGCGCCGCTGTGCGACCATCCGCTGCTTCACGATGCCGACTTCTGGCTGCAGGCGCGTCGGGAGGGGGTGATGGCGCTGCTCTGGCACCGCCTGCACCGGCAGGTGGCGCTGCCCGAGGCGCGGGTCGAGGAGATCGCCGAGGCCCTGCGCGAGCAGGCGGTCGAACGCGCGGCGCTGGTGCGGGCGGCCGGGCGGTTGCTCACCATGCTGCACGAGGCGGAGATCGCCGTAGTGCCGCTGCGCGGGCTGACGCTGGCCGAGAGGCTCTACCCGCGCACCGATCTGCGGCCGCAGTCGGACATCGATCTGCTGGTCCGGCCGCAGGCGATGGAGGCGGCGCTGGAGCTGTTGCGTGGGCAGGGCTTCGCCCCGATCAACGACTGGCAGCCCCATCTGCTCGCCCGTGGCACGGTGCTGGTCGATCTGCACGACGAGCCGCTCGGCGCCGATCGCATCCGCTGCTGGCGGCGGCTGACTCCGCTCTCCGTCGAGACCTTCTTCGACCGCGCCCGTCCGGGCAGGGTGGCCGGCGCGCCGGCGCTGGTCATCGACGATGCGCTGCAGCTGCCCTGGCTCTGTTTCCACGCCGCCAAGCATTCGTTCGAGCGCATGATCTGGCTGTGGGACATCGCCCTGCTCTGCCGGCGGATCACGAACGACGACGGGTGGGGCCAGGCGGAGGAGACCATCCGGTTTTTGGGGCTGCAGCGCCCCTGCTGGTTCGCGCTCGGCTATGCGGCGGCCAACCTCGCCGCACCGGTCCCGCCGGAGCTGCTGCGCGCGATCCGGCCGGCGATGGACTGGCGCGAGCGCGCCCTGTTCCAGCGCCACCTGCGCCACGAGCAGATCCCCTTCCTCGCCGAGCGACTCTTCGCCCGCATGCTGCCCGGCCGCGCAGACCGGCTCGCCTTCTGGCGCGAGACCATCGTGCCACGGCGCGAGGTGCGCGAGCAGATCGCCGCCGGCGGCTGTGTGCGCTGCACCTTCATCCGCACCCGGCTGAGCCAGCTGATGCAGGCGCTCTCCCTGTTCGGGGCCGAGCTGCGCGGCTGGCGCAAGCTGGGCGGGTAGGCGCGGTGGCCTCCTCGTTCGTCTGTCAGGAGTGCGGCTGCCTGCTGCGCAAATGGCAGGGCCAGTGCCCCGACTGCGGCGGCTGGAACACGATCAGCGAGCAGCCGGAGCTGCCGGTCGCCCCGCGCAAGGGCTCCGGAGGGGGCAGGCGGAAGGAGGCGCTGGCGGCGCGGCCGATCACCGAGGTGGGCAGTGAGGCGCACGGACGGTGTGCCACCGGTATCGGTGAGCTCGACCGCGTGCTCGGCGGCGGTCTGGTGCCCGCCTCGGCGGTGTTGATCGGCGGCGCGCCGGGGATCGGCAAATCGACCCTGCTGCTGCAGGCCGCCGCACTGCTGGCCCGGGATGGCTCGGTGCTCTATATCACCGGCGAGGAGTCGGCCGCCCAGGTGCGGCTGCGGGCGGAGCGGATCGGCGCGCTGCACGATGGCCTGACCATCGCCGCCGGCGTCGATCTGGAGGCGATGCTGGCCACCATCAGCGAGGCGCGGCCGCAGGTGGTGGTGGTCGATTCGATCCAGACGGCGACGGCGGCCACGCTCGGTTCGGCACCGGGAACGGTGGCGCAGGTGCGCGAGTGTGCGGCGGCGCTGATCCGCGCGGCCAAGTCGGTCGGCTTCGCGCTGGTGCTGGTCGGCCATGTGACCAAGGAGGGGGCGCTGGCCGGCCCCCGGGTGCTGGAGCACATGGTCGATTGCGTGCTCTACTTCGAGGGGGATCGCGGTCATGCCCACCGCATGCTGCGGGCGGTCAAGAACCGCTTCGGCCCTGCCGGCGAGGTGGGAATCTTCGAGATGCGCGACTCCGGCCTCAAGGGGGTGCGCGACGCCTCCCGCCTCTTTCTGCACGAGCGCAGCGCGGAGACGGCCGGCTCGGTGGTGCTCGCCTGCATGGAGGGGACGCGGCCGCTGCTGGTCGAGGTGCAGGCGCTGGTGGCGCCGACGGTCTACGCCACCCCCAGACGGGCGGCGGTGGGGATCGATCCCAACCGGGTGGCGATGCTGATGGCCATCCTCGAGCGCCGCATCGGCCTGCCGCTGGCCGGGCAGGATGTCTACCTCAATGTGGTCGGCGGGGTACGCATCGTCGAGCCGGCCTCCGATCTGGCGGTGGCCATGGCGGTGATCTCCGCCTGGCGCGATCAGCCGTTGCCGGCGAAGCTGGCGTTGTTCGGCGAGGTCGGGCTGACCGGCGAGGTGCGGCCGGTGGGGCAGCCGGAGGCGCGGCTGCGCGAGCTGGCTTCGCTCGGTTTCGCGCGGGTGTTGCTGCCGCAGGGCAACCGCGCGCGGGCACTGCAGGCGGCCGAGCGCATGGAGGCGCCGCCGGCGCTGCTTGCCGCGGCCAGCCTGGGCGAGGCGGTGCGCCTGCTGGGCGCGGGCGGGTAGGATTCTCGGGCAGAGGGCTCCTGCCGCATGGCGGGGTTGTGGGCGTGCGCACGAAGCCGGCCGGAATCCCCGGCGTTGGCGTGGCGCGCAACCACTCCATGGACCGGAGCTATTTGCGATGGAGTCGGGCGATGAAGTTTCCCTACGGCATTCATGATTTCCAGCGGCTGATCGAAGGCGGCTATTTCTATGTCGACCGCACCGCCGCCATCCGCGACATCGAGAATGCGGGCGATCAACTGCTCTTCCTCCGTCCGCGTCGGTTCGGCAAGTCGCTGCTGCTTTCCATGCTGGAGAACTACTACGATTTGGCCAGGGCGGATCGCTTTGACACGCTCTTCGGCCATCTGGCCATCGGCCGCGACCCCACCCCCCTGCACAACGCGTATCTCGTGATGAAGTGGGACTTCTCGCTGGTGTCGGCGCAGGGGAGCGCCGAAGAGATCACCAGGCGGCTGAACCAGCACATCAACAACCGGATCATCGATGTGCAGAACAAATACGACTCCCACCTGAAATTCCAGGCCAAGATTCAGGACGACAACGCCATCGCATCCTTCGAATCCCTCTGCAGTGCGATCAGCCGATCCGGCTTCAAGCTCTACCTACTGATCGACGAGTACGACAACTTCGCCAAC
>RFFX01000003.1 GCA_003696765.1 Zetaproteobacteria bacterium
CGGTTCAGCCAGTAGGCCAGCATCGAGTTGAAATAGACCTGCACCGTGATCGGAATCGCCAGCAGCAGGATCACCAGCGGCTGGCGGATGATCTGCTCGCCCTGGAAACCGAACAGCAGCACGACCGTGACCAGGAGCGCCGCCATCGAAACCGGGTCCATCATGTGCAGCACGTCCTCCAGTCTGTTGCGGGCCAGGAGCATCTTGCGGCCGATGTATGCAATCACGACCGGAATCACGATGTAGAGCAGCACCGACAGGAACAGCGTATCCCACGGCACGACAACCTGTGCCACGCCAAGCAGCAGGCCGACGATGGGCGCGAAGGCAAACACCATGATCACATCATTCAGCGCCACCTGCGTGAGCGTGAACTGCGGATGACCGCCCACCAGCCGCGACCAGACGAAGACCATCGCCGTGCAGGGGGCGGCGGCCAGCAGGATCAGCCCGGCGATGTAGTCGTTGACGCGGGCGGGGTCGAGCCAGTCGGCAAACAGCACCCGCAGGAAGATGAAGCCGAACAGGGCCATCGAGAACGGCTTGACCAGCCAGTTGACGGCGAGCGTCACGCCGATGCCGCGGCGATGACGCCAGACCTCGTGCAGCGCCGAATAGTCGATCTTGAGCAGCATCGGCAGAATCATGGCCCAGATCAGCACCGCCACCGGCAGGTTGATGTGCGCCACCTCCATGCCGCCCAAGGCATGAAACAACCCTGGCGCCACATTGCCGAGGCCGATGCCGGCCAGGATGGCCAGAAACACCCAGAGGGTGAGGTAGCGGGCGAAGAGCCCGAGGGGTTTGGGGTTGTCGTTCATCATCCGCCTCCATGAGAGCGTGCCATGGAGGCGATCATATCCGCCTATGCGGATTTGTCAATCAATAGGGCCGGGCGCACCCTCCCCGTCACACGGCACCTCGCCGCCCAGGCGGGCGCAATCCTCCCTCCCCACCGGATCCGACGCGGTCCGCTCTGCAATCAGGGCGAGCAACGACGCCACCATCGGATCCTCACGCACCGCCCGGTAGTAGACCCACTTTCCCCGCCGCTCCGCAGCCACCAGGCCGCTATGGCGCATGATGTTGAGATGACGCGATACCGTGCTCTGCGGCAGGGCCAACGCCCGAGTCAGATGGCAGACACAGAGCTCCTCGTGGTAGCACAGCAGGCGGGCGATGCGCAACCGCACCGAATCGGCCAGCCCCTTGAAGCGCGCGACGAGCTCCAGCACCACCCGAACCCGGCGGGGATTCTAGATGGTCACGACTCCGGTGGGCGTGCCCATCAGGATCAGATCGGCCCGCTGACGGGCGAAGATCCCGTTGGTCACCACGCCGGGAATGGCGTTGATCCGATCCTCCAGCGCCGGAGGATCCTCGATCACCAGGCCATGCACGTCGAGGATGACGTTGCCGTTGTCGGTGGTGAAGCCCTGACGCAACCTAGGATCCCCGCCAAGCGCCCGCAGTGCGCCTGCGACCAGCCGCTCGGCCATCGGAATCACCTCGACCGGCAATGGAAAGGCCCCGAGCCGCTCCACCTGCTTGCTCTCGTCGACGATGCAGACGAAGCGCTCGGAGGCGGCGGCGACGATCTTCTCACGGGTGAGCGCCCCGCCTCCCCCCTTGGTGAGACAACGTTGCGGATCGAACTCGTCGGCACCATCGATGTAGACCGAAAGCCGCCCCACCTCATCGAGCGCCCGGTTGAGCTCGACCACCCGGATACCCCGCCCGGCCAGCCGCTCCGCGCTGGCATTGGAGCTGGCCACCGCCCCACGGATCGCCCCCCTCTTTGCGGCCAGGGCATCGATGAACTTGTTGGCCGTCGACCCGGTACCGACGCCGATGATGGTTCCCTCCGCCACATACTCCAGTGCAGCGGCGGCAACCTTCTCCTTCATTTCATCCTGAGTCATCCCGATCCTCCTTCCTGCCCGATCATCCGCACACGCCCCGCCCTCCCGACAGGCCGGGCCCCTCAACGAAACGGGCGACCCGAAGGGCCGCCCGCATCCGCCGTCGCCGGCCGCACACGCTCAGCTGTAGAAAGCGACCATCGCCTCCAGCGACTTGGGCTTGATCCTCGATGCCTGACCGGCCGAGCCGAACGCCTCGAAACGGGCTTTGCAGATCTCCTTCATCGCCTCCTTGGCCGCGCCGTAGAACTTGCGCGGATCGAAGTTGGAGGGGTTCTCGGCCAGATGGCGGCGAATGGCCCCGGTGGAGGCCATGCGCAGGTCGGTGTCGATGTTCACCTTGCGCACCCCGTGACGGATTCCCTCCACGATCTCCTCGACCGGTACCCCGTAGGTCTCGCCCATGTCGCCGCCATACTCGTTGATCACCTTCAACCAATCCTGCGGCACCGAGGAGGAGCCGTGCATCACCAGATGGGTGTTCGGCAGCTTGGCATGGATCTCCTTGATCCGGTCGATCCGCAGCACCGCGCCCGTGGGCGGTTTGGTGAACTTGTAGGCGCCGTGGCTGGTGCCGATGGCGATGGCCAATGCATCCACGCCGGTCTGCTCCACGAAGTCGGCCGCTTGATCGGGATCGGTGAGCAGCATGTCGGTGTCCAGCTTCCCTTCGGCGCCGACGCCATCCTCCTCACCGGCCTCGCCGGTCTCCAGCGACCCGAGGCAGCCCAGCTCCCCCTCCACCGAGACGCCACCGGCATGGGCCATCTCACACACCTTGCGGGTGACCTCGACGTTGTACTCGTAGCTCGACGGAGTCTTGGCATCCTCCAACAAGGAGCCGTCCATCATCACCGAAGAGAAGCCCGACTGGATCGAGCGCAGGCAGACCGCGGGCGAGGAGCCGTGGTCCTGGTGCATCACCACCGGGATATCGGGATACTGTTCGATCGCGGCGGCGATCAGATGGCGCAGAAAGGGCTCCCCCGCATACTTGCGCGCCCCCGCCGACCCCTGCATGATCACCGGGCTGTCGACCTCGGCCGCCGCCTCCATGATGGCATGAACCTGCTCCATGTTGTTGACATTGAACGCCGGCATGCCGTAGTCGTTCTCCGCTGCATGATCGAGCAACTGACGCAATGAAATCAAAGCCATGGCTATCTCTCCTTTTCTTCTATTGTGATCGAGTCCGTTCCGTCGTAATCGTAGTGATCGCCCGCACGGACGATCTTCATCATATTGGTCGCCCCCGACTTCCCCATCGGGGTCCCCATGGTCATCGCGATCAGATCGTCCTCTTCGACGATCCCGCGGCTGAGCAACAACCGCTTGACATCCTCGGTGGCGCGGGGGGCGTCGGTCGCCTTGGTGTAGTGGATCGGCAGGATGATGGGGGTGACATTGCGGTAGAGGCTCACCCGACCGAGGGTCCGCTCAACCGGAGTCAACGCGTAGATCGGCACCTCGCCCAGATGGCGGGACATGTAGAGGGCGGTGCTGCCGCTCTCGGTGAAGGCGACGATCGCCTTGATCGGCAGCATCCGCGCCGCCTCCATCACCGAACGGGCGATGCACTCGTTGACCGATCGCGGAGGGCTGGGATCGCGTGTCGCCTGCGACGGGAAGACCCGATGGCGCTCGGTCTCACGGCAGGTGCGGTCCATAGCCTCCACCGCCTCGACCGGGTACCTGCCTGCGGCCGACTCGCCGGAAAGCATCACCGCATCGGCGCCGTCGATCACCGCATTGGCCACGTCGTTGACCTCCGCGCGGGTCGGGATCGGGTTGTGGATCATCGACTCCATCATCTGGGTGGCGACGATCACCGGGCAGTGGTACTTGGGCGCCTTGCGCAAGATCCGCTTCTGCACCGGAGGTACGGCGGCATCGCCGATCTCGACCCCCAGGTCTCCACGCGCGACCATGACCGCATCGGATGCATCGAGAATGGAATCCAGATGCTCCACCGCCTCGGCCCGCTCCACCTTGGCCACGATACCGGCATCCCCGCCGGCCGCACGCACCAGCCGGCGCGCAAGCCGGATGTCCTCTCCGTCCCGCGGGAAAGAGATGGCGACATAATCGACACCGATAGCACAGGCGGTTCGGATATCCTCCCTGTCCTTGTCGGTGAGCGCCGCGGCCGACAGCCCCCCGCCGGCACGGTTGATCCCCTTGCTGTTGGAGAGCTCTCCGCCCTGAACCACCCGGCAGTGGATCGCGCTCCCCTCGATCCGCTCCACGTCCATGACGATCAGCCCGTCGTTGAGCAGCAGCCTTGCGCCAGGCTCGACATCGTCGATCAACTGCTTGTAGGTCACCCCCACCCGCTCGTCGTCGCCCGCATCGAGATCGAGCGCCACATCGATGGTGAAGCGCTGGCCGGGCTGGAGCATGGTCCGCCCCTTGCGAAAGCTGCCGATCCGGATCTTGGGCCCCTGCATGTCGGCGAGCAGCCCGACCACGACACCCAACTTGCGCGCCACCGCCCGCACCCGCTCCGCCCGCTGGCAGTGCTCCGCGGCCGTACCATGAGAGAAGTTGAGCCGAACCACGTTGACGCCGGCGGCAACCATCCGCTCCAGCATCTCCGGGCTCTCGGAGGCCGGGCCGAGCGTGGCGACGATCTTGGTGCGGCGCTTGTTGCCGATCACCCGGCGGCGCGCTCCTCGAGCACCGCCACCGCGGGCAGCTTCTTGCCCTCGAGAAACTCGAGGAAGGCACCGCCGCCGGTGGAGATGTAACCGACCCGCTCCGCGATGCCATATTTGGCCACCGCCGCGAGCGTGTCGCCGCCGCCGGCGATGGAGAAGGCCGGAGAGTCGGCGACGGCCATGGAGACGGCCTTCGTTCCCGCACCGAACTGGTCGAACTCGAACACGCCCACCGGCCCGTTCCAGACGATCGTGCCTGCGCCCTTCAGGATCCCGGCCAGCCGCTGGGCCGATTCCGGGCCGATGTCGAAGATCATCTCGTCATCGGCCACCTCCTCGACCCGCTTGATGGTGGCTTCGGCATCCGGCGAGAACTCCTTGCCGACGACCACGTCTGTCGGAACCGGGATGTCGCCGCCACGGGCGCGGGCGGCCTCGGTCAGCCGCGTGCAGGTGTCGATCAGGTCGGGCTCGTAGAGCGACTTGCCCACGTTGTAGCCCGCGGCCGCGATGAAGGTGTTGGCGATGCCGCCACCCACCACCAGTTGATCCACGACCTTCGACAGGGATTCGAGCACCGTGAGCTTGGTCGAAACCTTCGATCCGCCGACGATGGCGACCATCGGCCGCGCCGGATTGTCCAGCGCCTTGCCCAAGGCATCGAGCTCGGCGGCCAGCAGGGGACCCGCGCAGGCCACGGGCGCATATCTGGCCACGCCGTGGGTGGAGGCCTGGGCGCGGTGGGCGGTGCCGAAGGCATCCATCACGTAGAGATCGCAGAGCGCGGCATACCGCTTCGCCAGCCCGTCGTCGTTCTTCTTCTCGCCCTTGTTGAACCGGATGTTCTCCAGCAGCACCAGTTCGCCCTCGGCGACCTCGGGCGCATGGTCCAGATAGTCCTTGATCAGGCGGACCTCCTTGCCGAGCAGCTTGGAGAGATGGCGCGCCACCGGCGCCAAGGAGAAGCACTCCTCGTATTCGCCCTCGGTCGGACGGCCGAGATGGGCCATGACCATTACGCGGGCGCCTCCATCCATCGCATGCCGCATCGTCGGCAGGCTGGCGCGGATGCGCGTGTCGTCGCCCACCTCGCCATCCACGATGGGCACGTTGAGATCCTCGCGGATCAATACGCGTTTGCCCTTCAGGTCGAGGTCGGTCATCTTGATCACGGACATGGCTTGATCCCCATCGCAAGACGTCCTTCCATGGACTTGCCGGCCCCACGGACATCGAAGAACGCGCCCCTGGACGCCCTTACAAGAACAGTTGCCTGCATGCACAAGCCCCGTTTTGCGCGGCCCGCTGGAGGAAAGATATTCAGTGGCTGGCCACGTGGCGCGCGAAGCGCAGCATGTTGCAGGTGTAGCCGTACTCGTTGTCGTACCAGGCCACCAGCTTGACGAAGGTGGAGTCGATGGCGATGCCCGCGGTGGCATCGAAGATGGAGGAGTAGGAGCAGCCGCGGAAATCGGTCGAGACCACCTTCTCCTCGGTGACGGCGAGCGTCTCGCCGATGCCCGGCGCCTCCGCGGCCCTCTTCACCGCCGCGACGATCTCGTCGTAACCCGCCTCTTTCTCCAGCTCCACGGTGAGATCCACCACCGAGACATCTGAGGTGGGCACCCGGAAGGCCATGCCGGTGAGCTTGCCGTTCAGCGACGGGATCACCTTGCCCACGGCCTTGGCCGCGCCGGTGGAGGAGGGGATGATGTTCTCCAGGATGCCGCGGCCTCCGCGCCAGTCCTTCTTCGACGGGCCGTCGACCGTCTTCTGTGTCGCCGTGGCGGCGTGCACCGTGGTCATCAAGCCGCGCCTGATGCCGAAGCTGTCGTGCACCACCTTGGCCAGCGGCGCCAGGCAGTTGGTCGTGCAGGAGGCGGCCGAGACGATCGGCTGACCGGCGTACTCCTCGTGGTTGACGCCGTAGACGAACATCGGCGTGTGATCCTTGCTCGGTGCCGACTGCACCACCTTCCTTGCACCAGCGGCGATGTGCTTCCGGCACCCCTCTTCGGTGAGGAAGAAGCCGGTGCACTCGAGCACCAGGTCGGCGCCGACCTCGTCCCACTTCAGGTTCGCGGGGTCGGTTTCGGCCGTGACGCGAATGGTCTTGCCGTCGACGACCAGGTTTCCCCCCTCGACCGCCACATCGCCGTCGAAGAGGCCGTGCACCGAGTCATGCTTGAGCATGTAGGCCAGATATTCGGGATCGAGCAGGTCGTTGATGCCGACCACCTCCATCTGCGAAAACTCCCTGGCGATGGCGCGGAAGGCCATGCGGCCGATCCGCCCGAACCCGTTGATTCCGATTCTGATTGTCATGCCGTTCTCCCTGCTGGAATGGTGTTGTTGGTTGTGATATGGAGCCAGCGCGCGGCGTGCGAGGCCCCGGATCAGCTTCTGCCTCAGATCAGCGCGCGCACCGCCTCGACCACCGCCTCGGTGGTGATGCCGAACTCCTTGAACAGCGCCGCCGCCGGCGCCGACTCGCCGAATCGATCCACCCCGATCGACCGGCCGTTCCACCCGACGTAACGGGCCCAGAAGGCGGTCACGCCCGCCTCGACCGACACCCGGGCGGTGACCGACGCAGGGAGCACCGACTCCCGGTAGGCCTCGGACTGCGCCTCGAACTGCTCGACGCAAGGCATGGAGACCACCCGGATCCGACGGTCGGAGAGCTCCTTCTGTGCGGCCAGGGCCAGCTGTACCTCCGAACCCGTGGCGATGATAATCGCCTCCGGCGTGCCGTCACAGTCGGAGAGGACATAGCCGCCGAAGGCGATGTTGCGCACCTGCTCATCGGTGTAGTCGTTGCACGGCACCCCCTGCCTGGTGAAGACCAGCGCCGAGGGCCCCTCCCGCCGCTCGATGGCGCACCGCCAGGCCACCGCCGACTCCACAGCGTCACAGGGGCGCCAGGTCCGAAGATTGGGGATCATGCGCAGGGTGGCGATCTGCTCCACCGGCTGATGGGTGGGGCCATCCTCCCCCAGCCCGATCGAGTCGTGGGTATAGACGAAGATCGTGCCCACCTTCATCAGCGCCGCCATGCGGATCGCATTGCGCGCATACTCGGAGAAGATGAGGAAGGTTCCGCCGAAGGGGATCACCCCACCGTGCAGCGCCAGGCCGTTCATCGCCGCCGACATGCCGAACTCGCGCACGCCCCAGTGGATGTAGTTCCCCGCCGGTGTCTGCGGGGAGAAGGCGACCGCCCCCGGCCACTTGGTGTTGTTGGAAGGCGCAAGGTCGGCGGAACCGCCGACGATCTCCGGCAGGCACTCGGCCAGCACACCGATGGTCTTGCCCGAGGCCACACGGGTGGCCCACCCCGGCTTCTCCTCCCGCAGCTGCTCGATCCAGTCGGCCATCGTCTCGTCGAAATCGGCCGGCAACGCACCGTTGATGCGCCGCTCCAGCTCCGCGGCCAGCTCGGGATGCTCCAGCCGGTAAGATTTCAGCATCCCGCGCCACTCCTGCTCCGCGGCGGCGCCACGCGCACGCGCATCCCATCCGGCATAGATCTCCTCCGGGATCACGAACGGCGCATGGCTCCAACCCAGCTCCTTGCGCACCAGCGCACACTCCTCCTCGCCCAGCGCCGCGCCGTGGCAGTCGTGACTGCCCGCCTTGTTGGGCGAGCCGAAGCCGATCACTGTCTTGCAGCAGATCAGCGTCGGCCGCTCGCCATCGGCGCGGGCGGTCTCGATCGCCGCCTTGATCTCGTCGGCATCGTGACCGTCGACGTTGCGGATCACCTGCCAGCCGTAAGCCTCGAACCGCTTGGGGGTGTCGTCGGTGAACCAACCCTCGACATGGCCATCGATCGAGATGCCGTTGTCGTCCCAGAAGGCGATCAGCTTGCCCAGCTTGAGCGTGCCGGCCAACGAACAGGCCTCATGGCTGATCCCCTCCATCATGCAGCCGTCGCCCATGAAGACATAGGTGTAGTGATCGACCACGGGGAAGCCGTCGCGATTGAATTGCGCGGCCATCATCTTCTCGGCGATCGCCATGCCCACCGCATTGGTAATCCCCTGACCCAGCGGTCCGGTGGTGGTCTCCACCCCCGGCGCATAGCCGTACTCGGGGTGGCCCGGTGTCTTGGAGTGGAGCTGGCGGAACTGCTTGAGATCGTCGATGGTCAGATCGTACCCGGTCAGATGGAGCAGCGAGTAGATCAGCATCGAACCGTGGCCGTTGGAGAGGACGAAGCGATCGCGATTGAACCAGTCGGGATTGGCGGGGTTGTGGCGCATGTAGTCGTTCCACAGCACCTCGGCGATGTCGGCCATGCCCATCGGTGCGCCGGGATGGCCGGAGTTGGCCTTCTGCACGGCATCCATCGAGAGCACGCGGATGGCGTTGGCAAGGGTTCTGCGGTCGGGTCTGCTCATGGCGAATGAAGCCTCTCGGTTGGATATGCGCCGGATACGCGGGTCGCCGCGTCCGGATCAGTCATGCCGGTTTCGCGAGAAACCATCAGCGCGGTCATGGACGGCCGCGCAAATCAAGAGCGTGCGCAAGCAAGCGATCGCAAGCGATCGATCTAGCAGGGGGATCGAAGACCTCGCTCTTCGACTCCCGTCAAGCAAAGCGTCCAAGGGCGGACGTGTCGCGCGCTGATCAGACATGCACCGTCGTCTGCACGCGACGGACGTTGCCGATGCCACCGTCGAGCACGACGGTGTCGGTGGTGTTGTAGCGACCGTGGGCGTCATGGCCCACCTTGACGTGGTGGACGTAGGCGCCGCTGGTCAGCCCGGTGGCGATGAAGAGGCAGTCGTCGCTGGTCACCAGCTCGTCGCGCGTCAGGATGGTGGTGGTGTCCACCCCCTCCCGGCGACAACGCTCGATCTCATGCTCCTTCTGCGGCGCCATGCGGCCGAACATCTCCGCCCCCATGGCACGGGCGGCGCAGGCGGTGACGATCCCCTCCGGCGTGCCTCCGATCCCGAAGAGGGCGTCCACCCCCATGTGCAACACCGCCTGGATGGCGCCGTTGACATCCCCGTCGGTGGCCAGCCGCACCTTGGCCCCGGCCGCGTAGATCTCCTGGATCAACCCCTTGTGGCGCGGCTTGTCCAGCACGAAGACCTTGATCTCCTCCACCGACTTGCCCAGCACCCGGGCCAGCTGACGCAGCCGGTCGGCCACCGGCGCCTCGGGATCGATCCTGCCGCGCGCCGCCCGGGGGTAGACCTGCTTGTCCATGTAGAAGCAGGGGCCGGGGCGGTACATCGCCCCTGCCGGAGCGGCCGCCAGCGTCACGATCGAGCCGGGCATATCCCGGGCGAAGAGGTTGGTCCCCTCGATCGGATCGACGGCGATGTCCACCTCGACCCCCTCTCCGGTGCCCACCTCCTCACCGTCGTAGAGGGCGGGCGCCTCATCCTTGGCCCCCTCGCCGATGACCACCACCCCCTTCATCGGCACCTGATTGATGCGGCGACGCATGGCCTCGACCGCCAGCCCGTCGCCCTCGTCCTTCTTGCCGGAGCCGACGTGGGGCGCGCAGGCGCGGGCCGCCTCCTCACACACCTCGACCAGCTCGATCTTCAGATCCGCAACGCAGCGCATAACCGGATCAGACCGCAAAACGCCCCTCCATGGCCGTTTTGCTCGACGGGAATCGAAGAGCGCGGCCTTCGATTCCCTTACAAACCGTCGCCTGCATGCGCAAGCTCCGGTTTTGCGCGACCGTCCTGGTCGCGGATGACGGTTTCCTGCGAAACCATCATCCAGGATCAGACCGCAAAACGCCCCTCCATGGCCGTTTTGCTCGACGGCGGTCGGGCGACACCCCTCCGCGTAGACTCACACCACCGGCAGCGCCGCCTGCACGGGGAGCCACCCATCGTGCGCGACCCTCCCATGGTCGCTTGCGCATCGCCGACCGGAACAGCCCGACGGCACCGGGCCTGGCGAGCGCGGGCGGCATCCTAGCGCCACAACGCAGAAAAGCGAGCGGCCACACCGGAGGGCATGCCGGCGGGCGCCCCGGCATGTTGCCATCGCCGCCGTTCGGGGCAGGGTTCGACGGCGCCCGCGGCCGCGGTGGCGGGAGCTCCACCCCGACGCCGCGCGGCGGCCTCTCCGGCCGGAAGCGGAGATGGCGCACAGGCGCGCCCCGTGGGCAGGCGCGGGGGGCAGCCGCCCCACCATCCCCGCCCCCGATCCGGGCCGCGGATTCCACACCGGGAGGTTCCATGGCCAACGAAAACGACGCGACGGGCATCCACCACGGCGGGCGCTTCTTCGACGCGGAGCGCCTGTCGCACATGCACGACATGATGCTCTTCATCCGCCGCTTCGAGGAGAAGGCCGGCCAACTCTACGGTCTGCGCAAGATCGGCGGCTTCTGCCATCTGTGCAACGGGCAGGAGGCGATCTGCGTCGGGGTGCACGAGGCGGCCCGTCCCGACGACGACTTCCTCACCGGCTACCGCGACCACGGCCACATCCTGGCGCGCGGGGCCGATCCCACCGCGGTGATGGCCGAGCTGCTCGGCCGCGCCGGCGGCATCGTCAACGGCAAGGGGGGATCGATGCACATGTTCAGCGCCGAGCACCACTTCGCCGGCGGCAACGGCATCGTCGGCGAGCAGGTGCCGGTGGCGCTCGGCTTCGGCTTCGCCTCCCGCTACCGCGGCGACGGGCGGGTCACTTTCTGCTTCATGGGAGATGGCGCGGTCAACCAGGGGGCGGTCTACGAGTCGTTCAACATGGCCGCGCTGTGGAAGCTGCCCGTCGTCTTCGTGGTGGAGAACAACCAGTACGCCATGGGCACCGCGCTCAACCGCGCCTCGGCGGAGACCCACCTCTACAAACGCGGCATCTCGTTCAAGGTGCCGGGCATGCAGGTGGACGGCATGGATGTGCTGGAGGTGGTCGCGCAGAGCGCCGAGGCGCGTGCGCACGCCGCCTCCGGCGAGGGGCCGATCATCCTCGAGATGATCACCTACCGCTACCGCGGCCACTCGATGTCCGATCCGGCCACCTACCGAAGCCGCGAGGAGGTGGACGAGTGGCGTGCCGGACGTGACCCGATCGCCCGGCTGCAGCGGCAGATGATCGAGATCGGCATGACCGATGCGCTCCAGCTCAAGGAGCGCGACCGGGCGATCAAGAAACGGATCAACGAGATCGCCCGGGCGGCCGAGGCGCAACCGGAGCCGGAGCCGGCCGAGATGTGGCGCCACGTCTACGCACAGCCGATCGAGGGTGCCTACCCCTATCCGGGCCGGGCGGGCTGACCATGGGCCGGATCACCTACCGCGAAGCACTCAACCAGGCGATGTGCGAGGAGATGGAGCGCGACGAGCGCGTGTTCCTGATGGGTGAGGAGGTGGCCGAGTACAACGGCGCCTACAAAGTGAGCCAGGGGATGCTCAAACGGTTCGGCCCCCGGCGGGTGATCGACACCCCGATCACCGAACTCGGCTTCGCCGGCCTCGGCGTCGGCGCGGCGATGGCCGGCCTGCGGCCGATCATCGAGTTCATGACCTGGAACTTCGCCATCCTCGCCATGGATCAGATCGTCAACGCCGCCGCCAAGATGCACTACATGTCGGCCGGGCAGTACGCCGTTCCGGTGGTCTTCCGCGGCGCCGGCGGCTCGGCCGCCCGGGTCGGCGCGCAGCACTCGCAGAGTCTGGAGAACTGGATGGCCAACATCCCGGGGCTGAAGGTGGTGATGCCCTCCACCCCGGCCGACGCCAAGGGGCTGCTCAAGAGCGCCATCCGCGACGACGATCCGGTGGTATTCATCGAGAACGAGATCTGCTACGGGGATGTCGGCGAGGTGCCGGAGGAGCAGGAGTTCCTCATCCCGCTGGGCAAGGCGGAGGTCAAGCGCACCGGCGGCGACGTCACCATCGTCGCCCACTCGCGCATGACCGGCTTCGCCCTGCGGGCGGCGGAGGCGCTCGCCCGCGACGGGATCGAGGCCGAGGTGGTCGACCCGCGCACCATCAAGCCGCTCGACGAGGCCACCATCCTCGCATCGGTAGCCAAGACCAACCGCGCGGTGGTGGTCGAGGAGGGGTGGCGCTTCGCCGGCATCGGCGCCGAGATCTCCGCCCGCATCATGGAACGCGGCTTCGACGACCTCGACGCGCCGGTGGCCCGGGTCACCGGCAAGGATGTGCCGATGCCCTACGCCGCCAACCTGGAGGCGGCCACCATCCCCTCCATCGCCGAAATCGTCGCCGCCGCCAAGGCGGTCTGCAACCGTCTCTAGCACCCGAATCCGCGAGGTTTCCCGACCATGACCGACCCCGCCGCAGCCCACCCGAACCCGAAGCGCATCAAGGCCAGCCCCCTGGCCCGCCGTCTGGCCCGGCAGAGGGGGATCGACCTCTCCACCCTGCGCGGCAGCGGCCCCGGCGGGCGCATCGTCAAGGCGGATGTCGAGCGGGCGGCCGCACGGGGCATCCGCCTGGGGGCGGCCCCGGCGCAGACCCCGCCGCCGCGACCGCTTCCCGCCGGCCCGCTCCCCTACCACGAGGACGAGTACGAGGCGGTGGCGCATTCGATGATGCGCAAGACGATCGCCCGCCGCCTGTCGGAATCGAAACAGCAGATTCCCCACTTCTACCTCTCGCTCGACGTGACCATGGACCGGCTGATCGAGCTGCGCCGCCAGCTCAACGAGGCGGCCGACGGCGCTTTCCGGCTGTCGGTCAACGACTTCATCGTCAAGGCGGCGGCCACCGCCCTGCAGCAGGTGCCCGCGGCCAACGCCAGCTGGACCGAGGAGGCGGTGCTGATGCACAAGCACGCCCACATCTCGGTGGCGGTGGCGATCGACGGCGGCTTGATCACCCCGGTGGTGCGCTATGCCGAGCGCAAATCGCTGATCGAGATCTCGGGCGAGATCAAGGAGCTGCCCGGCCGGGCCAGAAGCGGCGCGCTCAAGCCGGAGGAGTACAGCGGCGGCACCTTCTCCATCTCCAACCTCGGCATGTACGGCATCCGGCAGTTCTCGGCCATCGTCAACCCGCCGGAGGGGGCGATCCTCGCCGCTGGCGCCTGCACCCCGCGCGTTGTGGCCGAGGAGGGACGGCCGGTGGTGCGGCAGGTGATGAACCTCACCCTCTCCTGCGACCACCGGGTGATCGACGGCGCCGTCGGCGCCGCCTTCCTCACCGCACTGAAGAAGGCGCTGGAGCTCCCCGCCGGCCTGCTGCTGTAGGGCCCCGCGCCCGTCCCTTCCCCGCCCTCCCCTTGACCGGCGCCCGCTCCGCCGGTGGAATCGCCCATGCGTATTCCGGCTATTGCGGCGGGCGCGTTCCGGGGGATCCCGCACGCACCGCCGGGGGGGATGGCGGGCGATCCGGGCGGAAAGGCGGGGCTGGTCCTATGGCGAAGATGAGCGGGGAAGAGCTGCGTGCCGTCGTCGACACCATCATCGACGGTGTCATCACCATCGGCGAGGACGGCATCATCCACGACTGCAACCCCGCCGCCCTGCGCATCTTCGGCTACCGCTACGACGAGCTGATCGGGCAAAACGTCTCGCTGCTGATGCCCGAGCCCTATCGCAGCGGGCACGACGGCTACATCCAGCGCTACCTCGACGAGGGCAAGCCGCGCATCATCGGCTTTGGCCGCGAGGTGACCGGCCTGCGCAAGGACGGTTCCACCTTTCCGCTGGAGCTCTCGGTCGGTGAGGCGGCCACCGCCGACGGCCGCCGCTTCGTCGGCATCGTACGCGACGTCACCCGCCGCCACCGCTACGAGGAACGGCTGCGCCAGGCGCGTCGCGCCGCCCAACAGGCCAACCGGGAGAAATCGGACCTGCTGGCCGCCATGTCGCACGAGCTGCGCACCCCGCTCAACTCGGTGATCGGCTTCTCCGGCATCCTGCTCAAGGGGATGGCCGGGCCGCTGAACGACGAACAGCGCCGCCAGTTGCAGTTCATCCACGACAGCGGCAGCCGCCTGCTCCGCATGATCAACGACATCCTCGACGTCTCCCGCATCGAGGCGGGGCGGATGACCCTCCACCCCGCTCCCTGCCTGCTGCAGGAGATCGTCCGCCAGGCCGTCGACACCATCCGGCCGCAGGCGGATGCACGGAACATCACCATCGCCTGCGAACTGCCGCGGGAGGAGATCCACGCGGTCCAGGACGGCGACCGTCTGCGTCAGGTGCTGATCAACCTGCTGGGCAACGCCGTCAAGTTCTCCGGCGAGGGGGGGCGTGTGGAGGTCGGAATGGAGTGCGCGGGAGGCAACGTCCTCTGCCACGTCCGCGATCAGGGGATCGGGATGGACCGGGAGCAGCTCGACCGGATCTTCGATCCCTTCGTCCGGGTGGAGGAGGGGAAGCACGCCGCCGTCCCGGGCAGCGGGCTCGGTCTGGCGCTGTGCCGCAACTTCATCGAGCTGATGGGCGGCACCATCCGGGCGGAGAGCACGCCGGGGGAGGGGAGCTGCTTCACCTTGCGCTTCCCGCTCCACGCTCCGGGCTACCGGCGGCCGGAGGAGCTGCCGCCGGCGGAGCGGCAATGCGCGCAGCCGGAGGGCTCCGGGCCGCTGGTGCTGCTGATCGACGACGATCCCAGGGCGCGCGAGCTCCAACGGGTCCATCTGGAGCGCGACGGCTGTCGGGTGCTCGAGCTCGACCGCGGCGCCAATGCGCTGGCCGTCGTCAAGGCGCAGCGGCCCGACCTGATCCTGCTCGACCTGCTGCTGCCCGGGGTGAGTGGATGGGAGGTGCTCACCCGGCTCAAGGAGGATCCCGACACCCGTGACATCCCGGTGATCTGCATCTCGATCCTCGATGGCTGCGCCCGGACACTGGAGATGGGGGCGGTCGGCTTCATGGTCAAGCCGATCGACCCCGACGAGCTGCGGCGCAAGGTGGGAGAGCTGGTCGACGACGCCCCCGCCGGCCGCACCGTGCTGGTGGTCGACGACGACCCCGCCGCCCGCGCGCTGCTGTGCAACATCCTGCAGTCGGGCGGCCCCAGGGTGCGTTGCATCGAGGCGGCGAACGGGGTGGATGCGCTCGCCCGGGCGGCGGAGGTGCGGCCGGACCTGGTCATCACCGACATGATGATGCCGCAGATGGACGGCCTGACGCTGGCCGGCTGGCTGCGCTCCGCCCCGGCCACGCGCGACATCCCGATCCTGATGGTCACCGCCAAGGAGCTGGACGACGTCGAGCTGCTGCAACTGTCCCGGTACGACGTGGCGGTACAGGCCAAGCAGCATCTCGACCCGGATGCACTGCTCGCCCGCCTGCGCGAGCTGCTGCCCGGGCGCCGTGCCGAAGCCCGCATCGACGGCGCCCCCTCCGGCGGATCATGACGCCCCTAAAAGGCACCGGCGTCACGGCCCTGAGGGCCGCGAAAACCTCGATCCCCGTGAAGCCAACAAGTCCACGGACGGACTTTTTGCGATGAGAGTAAAATGACGGATTCGCAGAACCCGGCATCCGCGCCAGGACGGCCGCGCAAATCCGAAGCTTGCGCATGCAAGCGAAGGATTTGTGAGGGAATCGAAGACCGCGCTCTTCGATTCCCGTCAAGCAACAAGTCCATGGACGGACTTTTTGCGATCTGATCCAAAATGAACCACGAACGGATCCTCGTCGTCGACGACATCGAGCAAAACCGCTACATGCTGGAGTTCATGCTGCGCAAACAGGGAGCGGAGGTGGTCACCGCCGCCAACGGCGAGGAGGCGCTCGCCCTGCTGCGACGCAAGCCCTTCGACCTGATCGTCAGCGACATCCTGATGCCGGTGATGGACGGCTATCGCCTCTGCCGTTCCTGCAAGGCCGACTCCGGGCTGCGCGCCATCCCCTTCGTCTTCTACACCGCCACCTACACCACCGACGAGGATCGCCGCTTCGCCCTCGACCTCGGCGCCGACCGCTTCATCGTCAAGCCCCATGATCCCGACGCCCTGCTGGCCTCCTTCGAAGAGCTGATGCGTGCCTACCGCAACGGCGCCATCACCTCCAGCGAGCCGGCGATCGAGGATGAGGAAGAGGCGCTGCAGCGCTACAACCAGCGGCTGATCCACAAGCTGGAGGACAAACTGGCCGAACTGGAGCGGAAGAACCGCGAACTCGAGGCGGAGATCGCCCGGCGCAACGAGCTGCAGCAGCAGCAGCTGCTGCGCGCCCAGAAGATGGAGGCGATCGGCACCCTGGTCAGCGGCGTGGCGCACAACTTCAACAACATGCTGGTCGGCGTGCGGGGCAAGAGCTACCTGGCCAAATCGCGGCTGGGCAAGGATGACGACTATGTGCGCGCGCAGATCGAGGAGATCGAGCAGCTGACCAACCACGCCTCGGCCATCGTCCGCCAACTGATGAACTACGCACGCAAGGATGTGGAGCACAAGCGCCGCTTCGACCTGTGCGCGCTGCTGCGCGACACCGTCGAGACGGCACGCATCGGCATTCCCTCCCACACCACGATCACCATTGAGATCCCCGACGAGAAGCTGCCGGTGGAGGGGGACAACAGCCAGCTGCAGCAGGTGATCATGAACCTGCTCAACAACGCCCGCGACGCCGTCGCCGAAGCCGACCGGCGGGAGATCAGCGTCACACTGCGGCGGCTGCCCGAAGAGGAAGCCGGCGCCGCCGGCGGGGCGCAGCTGACCATCGCCGACAGCGGCTGCGGCATCCCCGAGCATCTGCAGGCGCGCATCTTCGACCCCTTCTTCACCACCAAGGAGCAGGGCAAAGGCACCGGGCTGGGGCTCTCCACCGCCCACTCCATCATCGAGAACCACGGCGGCCGGATCCGCTGCCACAGCACGCCCGGCGCCGGCACACGCTTCGAGATCGCGCTGCCGCTGTCGCAAGGTATGGAGACCGACGCCCCGGTGGAGGAGAAGCCGCAGCCGGGCAAGGGGGAAACGATCCTGCTGGTCGAGGACGAGGAGCAGGTCCGTGCCACCACCGCCTCGGTGCTCGAACGGCTCGGCTACCGGGTGGTGACCGCCGCCAACGGCCGGGAGGCGATGGAGTGCTTCTGCCGGGAGTCGGAGATCGCGCTGCTGCTCTCCGACGTGGTGATGCCGGAGATGGGCGGCGTCGAGCTGGTGCGCGCGGTACGCGCCACCGGCAGCCGGATCCCGATCATTCTGGCCACCGGCTACAACCTGGAGGTGACACAGCTCTCCGCAGAGGAGCGCGATGGGGTGCGCATCATCGCCAAGCCGTTCCGGATGGGCCCGCTCAGCCGCGTCATCCGCCAGACGTTGCAGCCGCGACACCCGGGATGACGACTTCGCAAGAAGTCGGCATCCGCGGCCAAGACGGCCGCGCAGATCCGGGGCTTGCCATGCAACCGATGGATTTGCAAGGGGATCGAAGAGCGCGCTCTTCGATCGCTGTAAAGCCAAAAAGTCCGCAGAGGGACTTGTTGCGATCTAGTCAAGGATAGGGAACGACAAGGGCGAAACCACGGGCAGCGCTGCTTGACAGCCGGTACTGAGAATGATTATCATTCGCTTCATGCGCCTGACTCGGCAACGCGCCGCCATCCTGCGGCTGATCAACCGCTCCGAAGGCCACTGGGATGCCGAGGGGATCGCCACCGCACTCCAGCGCCGCGGAGAGCGGATCGGCATCGCCACCATCTACCGCGGTCTGCAGGCGCTGGAGCGGGCCGGTCTGGTCACCGCGCTGCAGATCGACGGCCGCAAACACTACGAGCGGGCGGACAAGCGCCACCACGACCACCTGATCTGCCTCCACTGCGGCGCCATCGGAGAGTTCTGTTCGGCGGAGATCGAAGCGCTGCAGCAGGAGATCGCCGCCGCCCACCGCTTCATCATCAGCCACCACGCCCTCACCCTCTACGGCCGCTGCCGCCGCTGCGGCGCGCACGACGCCGGCCGGCAGCCCCCCCCCCGACTCCAACCGTGATCGCCGCCGCCCTGATCCTCTTCCGCGAGATGCTGGAGATGGCGCTGGTGCTCGGGGTGCTGCTCGCCGCCACCGGCACGGTTCCCACCGCCCGCCGCTGGATCGGCCTCGGTACACTGGTCGGCGCCGCCGGTGCGGTGGTGCTGGCCGTCTTCATGGAGCAGCTGGAGAGCAGCTTCGACGGCGACGGTGAGTTCCTGTTCAACGCCGTGGTGCTGGCCGTCGCCTCGGCGCTGATCGGCTGGACCACCCTCTGGATGCAGCGCCACGGCCGGGAGATGAGCGCACGCATGCGGGCGGTCGGCGCGGCGGTCCACCAGGGGGAGGCGCCGGTCGCCGCCCTGGCGACGATCGCCGCGGCGGCGGTGATGCGTGAGGGATCGGAAGCGGTCTTCTTCCTCTTCGGCGCGATCCAGGCCACCGACGACGAGGGGTGGGGCCTGCTCGCCGGGGCGCTGCTCGGCGTCGTCGGCGCCATCCTGATCGGCTGGGGGGTCTTCCGCGGCCTGCGCCGCATCCCGCTCGACCGCATCTTCACCGTGGTCAGCGCCCTGCTCGTCCTCATCGCCGCCGGCATGGCCTCACAGGCGGCCTGGAACCTGGTGGCGATCGACCGCCTCCCCCCGCTGGTCGACCCCCTGTGGGACAGCTCGGCGCTGCTCGACCCGGACGGGGTGGCGGGGGGGCTGCTGCACGCGCTGATCGGCTACGATCCGCAACCCTCCGGCATGCAGATGGCCGTCTTCCTCACCGTGCTGCTGCTGCTCGGGACAATGGTGCTGCGTCGCCGACCGGAGCGGGAGCCCCGCTGAATCCAGCCGGTGCTCAGACCGCCCGCATGCCGATCAGCTGAAAGAGCTCCATGCGCGAGGAGGGGTTGCGCAGGAAGGCGCCGGTCAGCTTGGAGGTGGTGGTGATGGCGTTGGGCTTGCGCACACCGCGCTGGCACATGCAGAAGTGGCGCGCCTGAATCACCACCGCCACACCGGCCGGATGGAGCACCTCCTCGATGGCGTGGGCGATCTGCATGGTCAGCTTCTCCTGGATCTGCAGCCGGCGGGCGTAGCCCTCGACCAGCCGCGCCAGCTTGGAGAGCCCCACCACCCGGCCGTCGGGGATGTAGGCGACATGCGCCTTGCCGACGAAGGGGGCCAGGTGGTGCTCGCAGTGGCTGTGCAGATCGATGTCGGAGACCAGCACCATCTCGTCGTACCCCTCCACCTCCTCGAAGGTCTTGCGCAGATGCTCGGCCGGATCCTCGCGATAGCCGGCGAAGTATTCGGCAAAGGCGGCCAGCACCCGCTTGGGGGTCTCCCGGAGCCCCTCGCGATCGGGATCCTCCCCGATGTGGGCAAGCAGCGCCCGCACATGCTCCATGGCCGCGATGTTGGCCGGGTCGTCGATGTCGAAGATGTGATCGCCCATGACCGCCCTCTCTTCCGATGAAAATCCGAACAGCAAACCCTAGCGAAGCAGCGCGTAAGCGGCATCCGCGGCGGCAGCAGGCGCGAGATCGGCGGCAGCCGCGGCCAGGAAGGCCACGCTCTTCGATTGCCGTCAAGCAAAAATCCACGGACGGACTTTTTGCGATCTAAACATTGCTGACCATCGACCTGTTGCGCCACGGCGCCCTGTGCGGCGGCACCCGCTACCGCGGCCGCTGCGACGACGCGCTGACCGACGAAGGGCGGGCGGCGATGGACGCCGTCTGGCACGCCGTCGCCGACTCGGTGGAGCGGATCATCACCTCACCGCTCAAGCGCTGCCGCATCCCCGCCACCGACTGGGCAAAGGCCGCCCGCATCCCACTCAGGATCGACCCCCGGCTGGAGGAGCTCCACTACGGGGAATGGGAGGGGAAGACGATGGCGGAGATCGCCGCCACCCACGGCGCCATGCTGCAACAGTGGCGTCGGGATCCCTCCGGGATGGCGCCGCCCGGCGGTGAGGCGATGGAGAACTTCTACCAGCGGTTGAGCGACTTCTGGCGCCAGTTGCTGGAAAAGGAGCGCGGCCATGTGCTCATCGTCGGCCACTCGGGGGTCAACCGCACCCTGCTGGCCATCGCGCTGGAGACCTCGCTGGCCACCAGCCGTCGCATGCATCTGCCCTATGCCTGCTGGAGTCGGCTCCGGCTGCGCGACGGCGAAGTGCAGCTGCTGTTCCACAACCGGCGACCGCAATCCCCGACGACGGCTTGCCTCGCACCGCCCGGCGCGTAAGCGTGTGGCCGCACACGGCACGACACCGCTACAGGAGGGCTGAAGAATGCTCAATAAAGTCATGCTGATCGGCAATCTGGGCGCCGATCCCGAAACCCGCTTCACGCAAGACGGCACCTGCGTCTCCAACATCCGGGTGGCCACCACCGAACGGTTCCGCAACCGCGACGGCTCTCTGCAGGAGCATACCGAATGGCACCGTGTGACGCTCTGGGGGCGGCTGGGCGAGATCGCCCGCGACTACCTGCGCAAGGGAAGCCGGGTCTACATCGAAGGGCAGATCCGCACCAACAAGTGGCAGGATCGCGACGGCCACGACCGCTACACCACCGAGATCCGGGCGCGCGATCTGAAGATGCTCAGCGGCCGCAACGAGGCCCCCGGCCACCAGCCGACCCGACAGGGGGGCTACGCCCCCCAGCCGGCGACTCCTCCGCAGCCGGCCGCAGCGCCGGACCCCTTCGCCGACGAGGGCGGCTTCGCCGAGATCCCGCCGGGGGACGATGTTCCGTTCTAACCTGCGGAATCCCCACGGCGGCCTGACACACCGCCGGATGGTCGCATGGCCGTAATCCGTACCGCACTGCTGTTGCTGCTCATGCTCGCCTCCGGGCTGGCCGGGATCTCCTACGAGATCCTCTACGGCCGGCTCTTCGGCAACATGATCGGCGACCAGTTCGTCGTCTCGGCGGCGGTGCTGATCACCTTCCTGCTCGGCATCGGCATCGGCGCGTTGTTCGCCTGGCGGCTGCTGCGCTGGCTGTGGCTGATCGAGGGGGCGATCGGCGCGATCGCGCTGCTCCTCGTCGCCGGCCGCGATGCGATCGAATACCTGCTCTACCACGGCTGGCCGATGGCAGGCATCGGCGGATCGCTGCTCTTCTGCTGCACCTTCCTGCTGCTGCCGGCGCTGCTCATCGGCTGCTCGGTGCCGCTCTTCGCCCACCTACTGCAGCGGGAGGGGATGCGCGAGCGCATCTTCTCCATCGTCTACGCCACCTACAACCTGGGGGCGGCGGCCACCGCCCTGCTGATCGAGTTCTGGCTGCTGCGTCGGTTCGGCATCGGCACCACCATCATCCTCTTCGCCGGGGTCAACCTGACGGTGGGGCTGCTGCTCTTCCTCCTCTACCGCGACGAGCCTCCCCCCGAGCAGCCTGCTTCGATCGGCTGGGTCGAGCTCACCGGCGGCGAATGGCTGGCGCTGCTGCTCGCCTCGATCGCCTCGGCCGCCTTCCAGCTGTGGGCGATCAAGATCGCCGAGATGGTGCTCGGCCCCTTCCGCGACTCCTTCGCCATCGTGCTGGCCATCGTGCTGACCGGACTGGTGCTCGGTGCGGCGGCGGTCCGTCTCTGGCGCTGGCGGCTGACCACGGTTTTGGCGCTGGCCGCCGCCGGCATGATCGCAAGCGGGCTGCTGCTCCAGCCGGTGATGACCGGCTATGCCTGGATCTACCACCTGACCATCGACCACCTGGCAGCCAACACCCTGCTCAAGATCACCGCGCTCACCCTGCTGTTGCTGCTGCCGGCCACCGCCTTCGGCGCCACCATTCCCGCCCTTCTGCGCGACGAGGAGCATCTGGCCCACGACTCCGGCCAGCTGCTCTTCGCCAGTGCGCTGGCCAACAGCGCCGGCTTCCTGCTGATGACCCTGCTGCTCCACCGCGCGCTGGCCTACGGCGGCCAGCTGCTGGCGCTGATCGCGCTCACCCTGATCGCGCTGATCGCCGCAGCCGATGGTCGGAGGCTGCGCGCCATCCTCACCGCCGGGGTGCTGGCCTGCTGCGCGCTGCTGGTGGTCGGCCGCTGGTGGAACGAAAACCTGCTCTACATCGGCCACACCAGCTTCGAGGACCGCGACGATCTGGCCTGGAACCTCGATCGGTTCGACTTCGCCGACGCCTGGCGCGGCTTCCAGGACGTCTTCTCGATCAGCTGGATGGATGGCGACCCCTACTTCTTCATCAACGGCTACATCTCCATCCCACTCAACAATCCGTCGGAGAAGGTGGTCGGCGCGGTCTCCTCCATCTTCGCCCCGCGCCTCGACCAGGCGCTGGTGCTCGGGCTGGGCAGCGGCGCCACCGCCTCGGCCGTCGGCCGCTTCTTCGGCCACACCGACGTGGTGGAGATCAACCCGGTGGTGCGGGCCAACCTCTTCCGCATGCGGCGCTGGAACTACGACATCGAACAGAACCCACGGGTAGCGATCCATGTCGACGACGCCATCCACTTCATGCGGATCGCCCCCGCCCCGCGCTACGACCTGATCCTCAACACCGTCACCACACCGCTCTACTTCAGCTCCTCCAAGCTCTACTCCTCCGACTTCTTCCGCGACGTCAAGCGCAACCTCAAGCCGAACGGCCTCTACGTCACCTGGATGGACTCGCGCATCGGCAATCGAGGTGCCGACATCATCCTACGTACGCTGCAGGGCTCGTTCCGCCACTGCGCGCTGCTCTACATCAAGTCGGCCTACTTCCTGCTGCTCGCCTCCGACGCCCCGATCCGGGCCTTCCACCCCGATCTGGCGGCGCAGGATCCGCTGGTGCGGCGCGATCTGTGGCGCCACCGGATCAACGCCGCCTGGCTGCAGTACCAGCTGCTCACCACCGACGCCTGGCGGCTGATCGGCGACCGTCGCGCACCGCGCAACACGCTCGACCACCCGGCGCTGGAGTTCGCCATGAGCGGCGGCCGTGAGCACGATCTCTCCCGCTTCCGCAAACGGCTCTACCACGCGATCCGCCACCATGCCATGCGCGCGGCGGCGCTGCCCGGGGCGGTGTGGGATCCCGGCGCGGCCGTCGTCCACGCCCACCGGATGTTGCACGACTCCACCATCTACCACCGCGTGCGCGACACCCTCGCCGCCGAGGAGCCCCGCCTCGTGGCGCGCTGGAACCACGCCCTGCTGGTGCAGGACCGCATGGCGGTGGCCTTCGCCCCCACCGCCGAACACTTCTACCGGCTGGGCAAGCGGCTGCTCGACCTGCGCCGTTACGGCAAGGCGGCGGAGGCCTTCCGCCACACCCTGCAACTTGACGAGCGCTACCACAACGCCCACTTCAACCTCGCCGCCTGCAACGAGGCGAAGCATCGGTTGGAGGCGGCGCTGCGCCACTACCGACGGGAGGTGGAGCTCGAACCGGAGGATGCCGAGGCGGTCTACCGCGTGGCACGGGTGCTGGTGAAGATGAAGCGGATGAAGCAGGCGGCCGACTGGTTTGCCCGGGCGGAGGCGATGCGCAGGAAGCAGCCCCCATCCTTCTACTACTACCGCGGGCTGATGGAGGCCGCATCCGGCGCACGCACACAGGCGATCGCCGACCTGACCCGGGCGCTGGGCATCAACGAGGCCGACCGCGACATCCTCGACCTGCTGCTGCGGCTCAAACGCGAACAGGCCGCCGCCCGGTGAGCCGCCCCGCCCGGACGGCGGGGTGCCGCTTCACCGTCACCGCCGAAGACCCCTCCTCGTTCGCCCGCTGCGGTCGGCTGGAGCTGGCCCGGGGCGTGATCGAAACCCCGGTCTTCATGCCGGTCGGCACCCAGGCGACGGTCAAGGCGATGACCCCGCGCGACCTCACCGAGGAGATCGGCGCACAGATCATCCTCGGCAACACCTACCACCTGATGCTCCGTCCGGGCGCCGAGGTGATCCGTGCGCTGGGCGGCCTGCACCGCTTCATGGGCTGGCCGGGGCCGATCCTGACCGACTCCGGCGGCTTCCAGGTCTGGTCGCTGGGCAAGCTCTGCCGCATCGAGCCGGAGGGGGTGCGCTTCCGCTCGCACATCGACGGATCCGAATGGTTCCTCGGGCCGAAGCAGAGCATGGCGGTGCAGCAGGCGCTGGGCAGCGACATCGTCATGGCCTTCGACGAATGCACCCCCTACCCCGCCACCCGCGACGAGGCGGCGGCCTCCATGCTCCGGTCGATGCGCTGGGCGGCCGACTGCCGGCGCCACCTGCCGCCGGATGGAGGACAGGCGCTCTTCGGCATCGTGCAGGGCGGCATCTACGGTGACCTGCGGCGGGAGAGCCTGGAGCGGCTTGGCGGGCTGGAGCTCGACGGCATCGCCATCGGCGGCCTGTCGGTGGGCGAGCCGAAGGAGGAGATGCTGGCCGTGCTCGATGCGCTGGCCCCGCACCTGCCGAAGGAAAAACCGCACTATGTCATGGGGGTGGGCACGCCGCAGGACCTGATTCGCGCCATCGACCGCGGCATCGACATGTTCGACTGCGTCATGCCGACGCGCAATGCGCGCAACGGCACGCTGTTTACCGACCAGGGCAAGATCAATATCAAGAACGCCGTCCACCGGTGCGATCCGGCGCCGGTGATGAAGGGTTGCACCTGCTACACCTGCCGCCACTTCTCGCGCGCCTACCTGCGCCATCTCCACATCAGCGGCGAAATCCTGGGCGCAAGGTTGAATACGCTGCACAACCTCCACTACTATTGCGCGCTCATGCGCCGGGCCAGGGCGGCGATCGCCGATGGAGACTGGCCGCGGTTCCGGGACGATTTCCTGCGCTCCGGGCGGTGACCCCCCGCGGCCGCCCGCCATCCGACCAACCCCTTTCCCACGAGGTAGAGCCATGATGCGACAGACAACGGCGGCGGCACTACAGCTGGTTGCCGTCCCGAATCTCGCCTTCGCGGCAGGCGGCCCGGGCGCGGCGGGAGGCGCCGCCGGCGGCTTCGCCTCCCTGATCCCGCTGCTCCTGATCATGGCGATCTTCTATTTCCTGCTCATCCGGCCGCAGCAGAAGCGCTACAAGGCCCACCGGGAGATGATCTCCGGCCTGAAGAAGGGGGACCGGGTGATCACCGCCGGCGGCATCTATGGCAAGGTGGTCGACGTACAGGAAGAGCAGCTCAAGGTGGAGATCGCCGACGGCGTACGGGTGCGCATCAAGCGCGACACCGTCTCATCGCTGGCGGATTAGGCCGATGCACTCCTTCGCCCGCTGGAAGTACTGGCTGATCGCTGCCGTGCTGCTGGTCTCGCTGATGGGGGCGCTGCCCAACGTGATCCGCGTGCCGGGCTGGTGGCCGGGGATCCTCAGCCATCCGCTCAACCTGGGGCTCGACCTCAAGGGCGGAGTCCACCTGGTGCTCGACGTCGACGTGGAGAAGGCGGTGGCCCGCAGTGTCGAGGAGGATCTCGGCCTGGTGCGCCGCCTGCTGCGGGAGAACCGCATCCGCTACCAGCGGCTGGAGGCCGAAGGGCCCCTGCTCACCGTGACGCTGCGCGACCCCGCCGACGGGCCGGCGGCGGAGAAGCTGCTCGATGACCAGCTTCCCACCTACTCCATGCGCCGCAGCGGCGCCGCCATCCGCCTCACCCTCGACGAGAAGGAGGCGGAAGAGATCCGCAAGTTCGCCGTCGATCAGGTGATCGAGGTGGTGCGCAACCGCATCGATGCGCTGGGCACCACCGAGCCGGTGATCGTCAAACAGGGCAAACGGCGGGTGCTGGTGCAGATCCCCGGCTACGAGGACACCGCCCGCGCCAAGGCGCTGATCGGTCGCACCGCGCTGCTCGAGTTCAAGCTGGTCGACGAGAAGGGAGACCTCGACAAGGCGCTGGCCACCGGCCATCCGCCGCCGGGGGACATCATCGTCTACGGCAAGAAGGAGATGCGCGGCGGCAAGCTGGTCGCCCAGCCCTACCTGCTGAAGAAGCGCACCGAGCTCTCCGGCAGCGAGGTGGCCGACGCCCGCGTCTCGATCGACTCGCGCTTCAACGAATATGCGGTGACGCTGAAGTTCAACAACAAAGGGGCGCGCCGCTTCGACAAGCTGACCAAGGCCCATGTGGGCGAGCGCTTCGCCATCATCCTCGAAGGGGTAGTGCAATCGGCGCCGGTGATCCGCGAGCGGATCTCCGGCGGCACCGCCCAGATCACCGGCAACTTCACGCCGCAGGAGGCGCGTGATCTGGCCATCGTGCTGCGCGCAGGCGCCCTGCCGGCGCCGGTGAAGGTGGTCGAGGAGCGCTCCATCGGGCCGAGCCTGGGGCAGGACTCGGTCGAACAGGGGGCCGAATCGATCGTGATCGGCGCGCTGCTGGTGCTGCTCTTCATGGCGGTCTACTACCGCGCCTTCGGCCTGATCGCCAATGTGGCCCTGCTGTTCAACATGCTGCTGATCGTGGCCGCGATGAGCATGATCGGCGCCACGCTGACCCTGCCGGGCATGGCCGGCATCGTGCTGACCATCGGTATGGCGGTCGATGCCAACGTGCTGATCTTCGAGCGCATCCGCGAGGAACTCCATCTGGGCAAGACGCCGCTGGCGGCGATCGACGGCGGCTACGACAAGGCCTTCTCGACCATCGTCGACGCCAACATCACCACCCTGATCGCGGCCATCGTGCTGTTCCAGTTCGGCAGCGGCCCGGTCAAGGGGTTCGCCGTCACCCTCTCGGTCGGCATCCTCGCCTCGATGTTCACCGCCATCACCGTCACTCGAGCGATCGTCGCGCTGACCGTCACCCGCGGCGGCCGGCGGCCGGCCCGGCTGAGCATCTGATCCCGGAGCCCTCCCATGCAGCTGATCCCCCCCGACATCGACATCGACTTCATCGGCAAACGCAAGATCGCCTTTCTGCTCTCCGGACTGATGGTCGCCGCCTCGATCGTGCTGCTGGTGGTACGCGGGCTCAACTTCGGCATCGACTTCACCGGCGGCACGCTGGTCGAGGTCCGCTTCGCCACGCCGCCGCAGATCGCCGAGGTGCGCAAGGCGATCACCCCGGCCGGCTACGGCCAGGCGATCATCCAACGCTTCGGCGCGCCGAATGAGATCCTCATCCGGGTGCAGAACCGGGAGGGAGAGAAGTCGTCGGTGATCAGCGCCAGGGTTCTCGATGCGCTGAACCGCCATTTCCATGCCAGCCCGGTGGAGATGCGGCGGGTGGAGTACGTCGGGCCCCAGGTGGGCCGCGAGCTGACCCGCGCCGGCATCATGGCGGTGCTGATCGCCATGGTGGCGATCCTGCTCTACGTCACCTTCCGCTTCGAGTTCCGTTTCGCACTCGGCGCCGACGCCGCGCTGCTGCACGACGTCACCATCGTGCTCGGCCTCTTCTCCCTGACCGGCAAGGAGTTCACCCTGCCGGTGGTCGCCGCCCTGCTCACCGTGATCGGCTATTCGCTCAACGACACCATCGTGGTGTTCGACCGCATCCGGGAGAACCTCGAGGCAAACCGCAGGCGCAAACGGCGACTGGACGAGATGACCGTCGCCAACCACTCGATCAACCAGACGCTCGCCCGCACCCTGATGACCTCGTTCACCACCCTGCTGGTCGTCTTCGCCTTATTCCTCCTAGGCGGAGCGGTGATCCACGACTTTGCCTTCGCCCTGATCGCCGGCATCCTGGTGGGTACCTACTCCTCCATCTTCGTCGCCAGCCCGATCATGCTGGCGCTCAAGGGGATGTTCGACCGCGAGAAGGAGGAGGCGGCCATCCGCGAGCTGGAGGCGCGCCCCTGAGTGGCGTCGCCTTCCGGGCCGACGTCGGCATCGATCCCGACGCCGGCGTGCCGCTCTTCCGCGGCTACGCGTCCGACTACTTCCAGGTGGGCGCCGCCCGCATCGACAGCAGCCTGATCATCCATCAACTGCAGCTGGAACGCCCCTGGCGGCTGGAGCGGTTCGAGCGGATGACCACCGACCACCTGGAGTGGCTCACCGCCGAGCCGCCGGAACTGTTGCTGCTGGGCAGCGGCCGCACCACCCGCTTCCCCCCGCAGGCGGTGTGCGACTGGCTGCGGCAGCGGCGGATCCCCTTCGAGAGCATGGACAGCCGTGCGGCGGCGCGCACCTGGAACATCCTGATGGGGGAGGGCCGGCGCGCCTCCTGCGCCCTGCTGCTCCCTGGGGCCTAGGGGCGGCGCCCGATGCCCTACGAGCTGTCGGTGACCACCGAGTTCTCCGCCGCCCACTTCCTGCGCGGCTACGACGGCGACTGCGCCCGGCTGCACGGCCACAACTGGCGCGTCAAGCTGACCGTCACCGCCGATAGCCTCAACGAGCTCGGCATCGCCATCGATTACAAGCGGCTCAAGCAGGAGCTCAAGGCGGCGCTGGCCGACTGGGACCACTACAACCTCAACGACATCCCGCCGTTCGACCGCATCAACCCCTCCAGCGAGGCGGTGGCGCGCGAGCTGTTCGGGCGCATGCGCCGCCGGCTGCGCGACGAGGGGGTGCGGGTGGCGGCGGTGGAGATCGGGGAGACCTGCGCCACCCGGGTCTGCTACCGGGAGTAGCCGGGAGCGGGTGAGCCGGTCGAGCGTCACGGCCATGGTGCTGTAGTCAAGCAGGAGGTCCACGGAGGGACTTTTTGCGATTCCATCACAAATGATGGTTTCGCAAGAAACCATCATCGCGACCATGGAGGGTCGCGCAAATCCGGAGGTTGCAGACGCAACCGACGGATTTGTAAGGGGATCGAAGACC
>RFFX01000004.1 GCA_003696765.1 Zetaproteobacteria bacterium
GAGGGGGTGGGGCTGGCGCATCGTCGGCTCTCCATCATCGACCTCTCCCGCCACGGCCACCAGCCGATGCACTTCGCAGGTTGTCGTCTGGTCTACAACGGCGAGTTCTACAACTATCGGAGCATCCGGAAGGAGCTGGAGTCCCGCGGTCACCGTTTCCACGGCTGTAGCGACAGCGAGGTACTGTTGCACGGTTGGGTGGAGTGGGGGGATGGGATCCTGGAGCGCATCAACGGCATCTACGCCTTCGCCGTCTGGGACGGGAAGAGCCGCACGCTGCTCCTCGCCCGTGATCCGATGGGGGTGAAGCCGCTCTACTACACCGAGACCACAAGCGGGTTCGCCTTTGCCAGCGAGCTGAAGGCGTTGACAGCGCTGCCCGATCTGGATCGCTCCATCGATCCGCAGGCGGTCGATGCCTGCCTCGGCCATCTCTGGCTTCCATCTCCATCGACCATGTTCCGCGCCGTACGCAAGCTGGAGCCCGGGCATCTGCTGGCGGTGCGCGACGGCCGGATCGTATCCCGTCGCCCGCCACACGCACCACCGTTCATTCCCACCCCCGGGCAGCAGACGGAGTATCCCCGGAGGGCAGCGGCGGAACGGCTGTCGGAACAGCTCGATCGCGCCGTTCGACGCCAGTTGGTCTCCGACGTGCCGGTCGGCGCCTTTCTCTCCGGCGGGCTCGACTCCAGCGCCGTGGTCGCCCTGGCCCGTCGCCGGCTGGACCGGCTCCCCTGCTTCACCATCACCTTCCGCGACCGTTCGATGGCGGACGAGGGGTTCGCCGACGATCTGCCTTACGCCCGGCGCGTGGCGCGTCACCTGGGGGTGACGTTGCACGAAGTGGAGGTGGGTGCAGCGCTGATCGACGGCCTGGAGCAGATGGTATGGCAACTCGATGAACCCCAGGCCGATCCCGCCCCGCTTCAGGCCGCGCTGATCTGCCGGGCGGCGCACGAGGCGGGAATCAAGGTGCTGCTATCCGGCACAGGCGGCGACGATCTCTTCACCGGCTACCGCCGCCACCGGGCGCTTCTGCTGGAGCGGTGGTGGCGTTGGTGGCCCGCGGCGATACGGCGGAGGTTGCAGCGTTTCGCAGCCACACTGCCCCACTCCTCCGGCACGGGGCGACGCATCGCCCGGGCGTTCCGTTTCGCCGGTGTGGATGAGGAGGAGCGCATCGTCGGCTACTTTCGCTGGCTGGATCCGGAGCGGCAGCGCTGCCTCTACAGCCCGGAGTTTCGGGATGCGGTCGGCACGCCCGCGCCCTTGCGCGACTTCCTTCGCACCCTGCCCGACGGACTCACGCCCCTGCAACGGATGCTCGCTCTGGAGCAGCGATTCTTCCTTGCTGATCACAACCTCAACTACACCGACAAGAGCGGAATGGCATACGGGGTCGAGGTGCGTGTGCCGTTGCTCGATCTCGAGCTGGTCCGCTTCGCCAATCGCCTGCCCGACCGCTACAAGCAGCGTGGCGCCACCGGCAAGTGGCTGTTCAAGCAGGCGATGGAGGGGGTGTTGCCCCGGGAGGTGATCCATCGCCCCAAAACCGGATTCGGTGCACCGGTGCGTCGGTGGCTGCACCACGATCTGCGGGAGATGGTGGGGGACCTGCTCTCCGAGGAGGGGATCAGACGTCGGGGCTGGTTCGATCCCCAGGCGGTCCGGCGAATGATCGCGGACGATGCGGCGGGCCGCATCGATGCGGCCTATTCCATCTTCGCCATGCTCTGCATGGAGCTGTGGTGTCGCCGTTTCGTCGATCGGCGGCAGGAGTGGGGGTGATCCGAGGGTGACCCCGACCGTCGTCCATCTCACCGATCTCCACCTTTACGCCGACGGCGAGCAGCGGCTCAAAGGGGTTCAAACCCTGGCCAGCTTCCGGGCGGTGCAGGGGATGGCCCGGCGGATGGTCCCGCACCCCGACCTGCTGCTGCTCGGCGGGGATCTGGCCCAGGACGAAACGGCGCAGAGCTATCGCCGACTGGCACGGGAACTTGCAGGATGGTGCGCCACGGTGCGGGTGACGCCGGGCAACCATTGTGATCCGCCGACGATGGAGCGTGCCCTCTTTCCTCCGTTGGAAATCCCGCCCCTGGCCGAAGAGGGGGGCGTCCGCCTCGGCCCGTGGATGGTCGTCCCGCTCAACTCCCACGATGGCTCCGTCGCACCCGCCGGACGGCTCGGCGCGCCACTGCTGGAGCGACTGGAGCGGCTGTTGCGCGATCCACCGGCGGAACACCTGCTGCTGGCGATGCATCACCATCCGGTGACCATCGACTGCCCATGGATGGATGCGATGATGCTGGAGGACGCCGACGACTTCTGGCATCTGGTCGATGCAAGCCGCGCGGTGCGCGCGGTACTGTTCGGACACGTCCATCAGGAGCTCGACCGGTGGCGTGGGGCGGTGCGTCTGTTGGCGACGCCCGCCACCTCGATCCAGTTTCTGCCGCGCAGCCGCCGCTTCGAACTCGATCCCCGCGCTCCGGGTTTTCGCCTGCTGACGTTGCATGGCGACGGCACCATCACCACGACGGTACACCGGGTGGAGGGGTTCCTCCCCGACCTCCACGATACCGGATTCTATTGAGGATCGAATCGCAACGAGGCCGTTCGTGGAGGTTGTACCTGACGAGAATCGAAGAGCGCGGTTTGCCGGGGAAATCTGGAGGCAGGGGCGGGAATCGAACCCGCGATAGAGGTTTTGCAGACCTCTGCCTTACCACTTGGCCACCCTGCCACGGGAACGAAAAAAGGGGCGGAAGCCCCTTGGTGTCGGGCGGGGGCGCTGCCCCCGTTCGCGGGTTGCGCAGGTTTGCGGTGCAACCGGATCTGGAGCGGGAAACCGGGTTCGAACCGGCGACCTCAACCTTGGCAAGGTTGCGCTCTACCAACTGAGCTATTCCCGCAAAGCGGAGCGAATGGTGTGCGACGGCGGGAAAAAGTCAAGAGACCCGGCCGGGCAGCCGAGCGGACGATTCCGCTTGACTTCGATGGGGGGGGGGCCACAGTTTGGCGCTCCTCCCTCGTCGTGGGCATCGCGCGGCTGCAGTGAAGTGTGCCGGAGAGGGCAGGGGCGTGCGGCGGCATGCCGGCGGCTGTCGGTCGGGCGATCGGAACGCGCTTTTCGATCACCACCGGGAAAAAACGGGCCTTTTGAGACGAAATCGTGTATCTGGAATACTGGGGGTTGGATCGGTTTCCGTTCGACGACGTCGCCGACGAGCGCTTCTTTTTCCGCTCTCGAGAGATCGATACGGTCGCCGAGGATCTTCATGAGGCGGTGGTGCGCCGGCGCGGACTGGCGGTATTGATCGGGGAGATCGGCTGTGGGAAGACCACCGTCTGTCAACATGTGTTGCTCCAGCTTCCCGAGACCCGCTACCGGATCGTATGGATCACCAACGCCCGCCTCGGCCCCGGTGAGATGCTGGTGGAGATCGGAACACAGCTCGGGCTCGAGATCTCCGGGCGCGATCGCAACGCCATGCTGGAGCAGTTGCGCCGCCACATGGTCGACAACGTCCGCTCCGACCGCGATACGGTGGTCTGCATCGACGAGGCGCAGACCATCCCGGCAAACGAAACCTTCGAGGAGCTGCGCCTGCTGCTCAACTTTCAGCTGGCCAACCGCTTCCTGGTCACCCTGCTCTTCATCGGTCAGCCCGAGCTGCAGAGGATGATCGCGCAGCTCCCGCAACTGCAGCAGCGGGTGGCACTCAACCTCCATCTCGGCCGTTACAGCCAGGAGGAGAGCACCCGTTATCTCCTCTTCCGCCTCCGTTCGGCCGGCTGTTCGCGCCCGATCCTCACCCGCCAGGCGGCGACGGCCGTCCATCGCTACACGCTGGGGGTGCCGCGGCGGATGAACCACATGATGGACCGATGTCTCGCCCTGGGTGCGCGGCGAGGTGCGCGGCTGATCGACAGGAAGCTGGTGGAGGCGACGGCGCAGCTCTACCCCTGCTGACGCTCCCGCCCGCAGGATGATGCGGCGCCGGTCGGATCGGCCGGTGGGTTCCTACTCCACCGTCACCGACTTGGCCAGGTTTCTCGGCTGGTCGATGTCGGTCCCTTTGGCCCGTGCGACGTGGTAGGCGAGCAGCTGCAGGGGGATCGCCGCCAGGATCGGTGCGGTGAAGAGATCCCCCTGCGGGATGGTGATGCGCCCGGCCACCCTGAGCCGATCCGGCGCTGCGCCATCGGGCTCGTCGGTCAACAGGATGACCCGTGCACCGCGCGCCTGCACCTCGCGCAGGTTGGAGAGCACCTTCTCCAGGTGGTACTGCCGCAACGCCAGCACCACCACCGGCATGCGGCGATCGACCAGCGCAATGGGGCCGTGCTTCATCTCGCCGGCGGCATACCCCTCGGCGTGCATGTAGGAGATCTCCTTGAGTTTGAGCGCCCCCTCCAGCGCCAGCGGATAACAGGCCCCGCGACCGAGGAAGAGGACGCCGCGCGCCTGCAGGAAGAGCGGAATCAGCGCCACCACCTCCTCCCGCCGGCGGAGGATCTCCCGGATGGCCCCGCTGCAGCGGCGCAGTGCAGCGAGGTGGCCGGCCACCGCACCGTCGTCGATCGAACCGACCCGGCGGGCCAGCGCCAGCGAAAAGAGGGCCAGGACCGCAAGCTGCGCGGTGAAGGCCTTGGTCGATGCCACCCCGATTTCGGCACCGGCGTGAAGCAGTATGGCGCCGTCGGCCTCGCGCACCATCGAGGAGTGGTCGACGTTGCACAGGGTCAGCGTCCGGTTGTGCGGGGTGCGCTGCCTGAAGAGGCGCAGCGCCTCGAGCGTGTCGGCGGTCTCACCCGATTGCGATAGGGTGACCAGCAGCGTGTTGGGGCCGATCACCGGATTGCGGTAGCGATACTCGGAGGCGACATCCACCTCGACGGGAAGGTTGAGGAAGCCCTCCAGCCAATAGCGGGCGGCCAGCGCCGCATGGTAGGAGGTGCCGCAGGCGACCATGACGATGCGATCGGGCGGCGCGTCGGTATGCAGCCATGGCGCCCGAGGAAAGGTGATGGTTGAACCATCGGTATAACTCGAGAGAATACGCTCGATTACGTCTGGTTGTTCATGGATTTCCTTATCCATGTAGTGTTCGAATCCACCCTTGTCGCCAGCGTTGGAGGTGGCAGGGGTCGTGTGCCAGTCGCGCACCACCGGACGCCCGGATGCATCGAAGAGCGCCAACGATGTGGGGGTGATCCGCCCCCACTCACCCTCCTCGAGGTAAAGCACCTCGTCGGCCAGCGGTGCGACGGAGATGGCGTCGGAGGCGACGAAGACGCCGCGCGCCGCCCGGGCCAACAGCAGTGGACTGCCGCGGCGGGCGAACCACAGGGCATCCGGATCTTCCTGTGAGAGCGCGACGATGGCGAAGGCCCCCTGCAGACGACCGAGGAGGGCGCGCCAGGCCTCTTCCGCCGGGCCCGGCTGCCGCTCGATCAGCCACGGCAGCACCTCGCTGTCGGTCTCCGAACGGAAGCATACACCATCCCCCTCCAGCTCGTCCCGAAGCGGTCGGTGGTTCTCGATGATGCCGTTGTGGACCACCGCCCAGCGCGTACCTAGGTGGGGATGGGCGTTGCAGGCCGAAGGGGCGCCGTGGGTGGCCCAGCGGGTGTGGCCGATGCCGCAGGCACCGGAGACGGGATCCAGCCGGAGCGCCTGTTCGAGGCGGGCCAGCTTCCCCGCCTCCTTGCGGCAACAGAGCCGTCCATCCTCGATCAGGCAGATCCCTGCGCTGTCGTAGCCGCGATACTCCATCGCATGGAGGGCCTGTAGCAGAAGGGGGGTGACATCCCTGCCGGGAACCACCGCACCGATGATGCCGCACATCGCGCCGGTCAGCCCGCCGTTTGCGCGGCCGCCGTTCCCGTCATCGAGGGGAGGCGGCGGGGGAGGCGGAGCGCTGCGCCGTGGTACGGCACCTCTTGGGGGATCGCGTCACCACAGTGGCGCAGGAGGGAAGCAGGCGGGATGGCGGCGGCCCCCGATTCAGCCGTCCCGTCTCTTGCGCGGCCGTTGCCAGTGGGGCAGGTGGCGCTGTTCGGGGCGCGCCGAGAGGGTCAGCCCCCCCTTGCGGACATCCTTGGTCAGGATGCTGCCTGCGCCGACGGTCGCATCATCACCCACGGTCACTGGCGCCACCAGCTTGGTATCGGAGCCGATGAAGACTCGATCGCCGATGGTGGTGCGGTGTTTGTTGGCGCCGTCGTAGTTGCAGGTGATGGTGCCGGCGCCGATGTTGCACTCGCGTCCCATGACGGTGTCGCCGATGTAGCTCAGGTGGTTGACCTTGCTGCCATGGCCGATCACCGACTTCTTCACCTCGACGAAGTTGCCGATGCAGACCGCATCGTCGAGCTCGCTCTCCGGACGCAACCGGGCGAACGGCCCCACCCGGGACCCCTCTCCGACGCTGGCCTGCTCGATATGGCTGAAGGGAAGCAGCCGCACCCCGTCGGCGATCCAACTGTCGCGCACGATGGTATAGGGGCCTACCTCGCAGTTGTCGCCGATGGTGGTCGAACCGAGCAGTTGGGAACCCGCGTGGACGACGGTGTCGTTGCCGAGACGCACGGCATGCTCGATGCGCACGCTCTCCGGCTGTTCGATGGTCACCCCCTGCAGTTGCCAGTCGCGGATCACCCGCTGCTGCATCACCCGCTCCACCTCGGCCAGCTGCACCCGGTTGTTGACCCCCAGCATCTCCAGCGGATCCTCCATGGCACAGCTGCCCACCCGCACCCCCGAACGCAGGGCGATGGGAACGATGTCCGGCAGATAGTACTCCTGCTGTGCGTTGCGGTTCTCCACCTGATGGAGCAGATCGAAGAGGGTGGCATACTGCACGCAGTAGATGCCGCTGCTCACCTCCCGGATCTCCCGCTCCGCCCCATCGGCGTCGCGCTGTTCCACGATTCGTACGATGGAGCCTCCCTCATCGCGCACGATGCGCCCATACCCGACGGGGGAGGGGGGAGTCGCCGTCAGCACGGTGATGCCGGCATCGCTGCTGCGGTGGCAGGCGACCAGCGTCCGCAGCGTCTCCGCCCGCAACAGCGGGGTGTCACCGCAGACGATGAGCACGTCGCGCACGTCGCGGATCACCGTCTCACACTGCCGCACGGCATGGGCGGTACCCAACTGCCGATCCTGCACCACCCAGGAGAGGTTGGCCGGGTCACCGACGTGGGCCCGCACCTGATCGGATGCATGCCCGGTGACCAGCGCGATCCCCTTCGGCTGCAGCGCCTCGACGGTGTGCAGCACGTAGTCGAGCATCGCCCGGCCGAGGATGGGGTGGAGCACCTTGGGGCGCGCGGAACACATCCGCTTTCCCTTGCCGGCCGCAAGCACGCAGACCTGCAGATCGTCCAGCGGTGTGACAGGTGGGGTCATGGCACTGCTCCTGTCGCCGCGCATTCGCGGAGCGCCCTCGGCGCAGGCGGCCATGACGCCCCGGCGCGCATGCCCGTCGTTACTTGCGCTTGCGTTTCTTGAGGAACTCGAGCCTTGCCGCAGTGATGGCCAGTTCGGAGGCGGCTCGGGCGTAGTCGATGTCGCCGCTCTTGCTCTCGTTGAGCTCCTGCGCGCGACGCATCGCCTCCGCCGCCTCCGCCTCGTCGATGTCATGCGCCCGCTCGGCGGAGTCGGCCAGCACGGTGATCATGTCCGGCTGCACCTCGATATAGCCGCCGGAGACGAAGACCTCGTCGATCTGGTCTCCACAGTGGATGCGCAGTTCACCCGGCTTGAGCGCACTGAGCAGCGGGGTGTGGCGGGGGTAGATACCCAACTCGCCGGCGACCCCCGGCGCCACCAGGAAGTCGGCATCACCGCGGTAGACCTCGCGTTCGGCGGTCGCCACCAGGACAGGGACGGCCATCGCGGTTACCCCTTCGCCCCCATCTTCTCCGCCTTCTCCCGCACCTGGTCGATCGACCCGACCATGTAGAAGGCCTGTTCGGGAAGATCGTCACACTCGCCGTTGAGGATCGCCTTGAAGCCGGCGATGGTCTCCTCGCGTTTGACGTAGATTCCCGGAGCGCCGGTGAAGACCTCGGCGACGTGGAAGGGTTGCGAGAGGAAGCGCTGCATCTTGCGTGCACGCGAGACGATCAGCTTGTCCTCGTCGGAGAGTTCGTCCATGCCGAGGATGGCGATGATGTCCTGCAACTCCTTGTAGCGCTGCAGGGTGCGCTGCACGCCGGTGGCCACCTCGTAGTGCTCGATGCCGATCACCTTGGGGTCGAGCTGCCGGCTGGTGGAGTCGAGCGGGTCGACCGCCGGATAGATGCCGAGCTCCGCGATCTGGCGGGAGAGGACGATGGTCGAATCCAGGTGGGCGAAGGTGGTCGCCGGCGCCGGATCGGTCAGGTCGTCGGCCGGCACGTAGACCGCCTGTACCGAGGTGATCGACCCCTTCTTGGTCGACGCGATACGCTCCTGCAGACGCCCCATCTCCTCGGCCAGGTTGGGCTGGTAGCCCACCGCCGACGGCATGCGTCCGAGCAGCGCGGAGACCTCCACGCCGGCGAGCGAGTAGCGGTAGATGTTGTCGATGAACATCAACACGTCGCGCCCTTCATCGCGGAAGTACTCGGCGATGGTCAGGCCGGTCAGCGCCACACGGAGACGGTTGCCCGGCGGCTCGTTCATCTGGCCGTAGACCAGCGCCACCTTGTCGAGCACGTTCGACTCCTTCATCTCGTAGTAGAAGTCGTTGCCCTCGCGCGTGCGCTCGCCGACGCCGGCGAAGACGGAATAGCCGCCGTGCGCCTTGGCGATGTTGTTGATCAGCTCCATCATGTTGACGGTCTTGCCCACGCCGGCACCGCCGAAGAGACCCACCTTGCCCCCCTTGGCGATCGGCGCCATCAGGTCGATCACCTTGATGCCGGTCTCCAGGATCTCCTGCGACGGGGAGAGCTCCTCGAAGGTCGGGGCCGGCTGGTGGATGGAGCGGCGCTCCTCCGCCTCGATGACCGGATCGCCGAAATCGATCCCCCGGCCGAGGACGTCCATGATGCGCCCAAGCGTGGCCTTGCCCACCGGCACCTTGATGGCGTCGCCGGTGTTCTTCACCGGGGTGCCGCGCCGGAGCCCGTCGGTCGAACCGAGCGCGATGGCCCGCACGGTGTTGTCCCCGATGTGCTGCTGGGTCTCCAGGGTCAGATCGGCCTCTTCGATGTAGAGCGCGTTGTAGATCTCCGGCAGATCGCCGGCATCGAATCGGACGTCGACCACCGGGCCGATCACTTGGACGATAGTTCCATCACTCATGGTTGGTTTTGACCTCTCAGATGTTGCTTGTCGCAGCGCTAGCTGGTGGCGGCGCTTCCGGCGACGATCTCCGCGATCTCCTGGGTGATCGCCGCCTGCCGCGCCTTGTTGTAGGTGATGCGCAACTCCTTGACCACGCCGTTGGCGTTGTCGGTGGCCGCCTTCATGGCCACCATGCGGGCGGAGTGCTCACATGCCTTGTTCTCGATCACCGCGTTGAAGATGATCGATTCGACGTACCGCTCGAGCAGGCCGTCGAGCACCTGCCTGCTGTCGGGCTCGTAGATGTAGTCCCAGTAGCCCTCGTGGCCGCCCTCCTCGGGGATGGGGCAGGGGAGCAGCTGCACCGCCTTCGGCCGTTGGGTCATGGTGTTGACGAACTCGTTGCAGACCAGCCAGACCCGGTCGAGCTTCCCCTCGATGAAGGCATCCATCGCCACCCGGGCCACGCCGAGGATGTCGGAGACCTCGGGCGCATCGGGGATCTCCTGCTTGCTGGCCAGGTTGTTGGCCCCGACCCGCCGCATGAAGAGCTCGCCCCGGCGGCCGATCGTCATCACGTCGACCGGAACCCGTTCGCGCTTCATCACCTCGAGGGCCAGGCGCAGCTCATTGTTGTTCAACCCGCCGCAGAGCCCCTTGTCGGTGGTGATCAGTACCAGACCGACCCGACGCACCTCCTCGCGTTCGACCAGGAAGGGGTGGGCGTACTCCGGATGGGCCTGCATCAGGTTGTGGATGACGCGATAGATCCCCTCGGCGTAGGCTCTGGCGTCGCGGGCGCGGTCCTGGGCCTTGCGCATCTTGGATGCGGCCACCATCTCCATCGCCTTGGTGATCTTGGCGGTGTTCTGCACCGCCTTGATCTGGCCGCGGATCTCCTTGGCTGAGGCCATCGGCCGCTCCTAGTAGCTACCGCTGCGCTTGAACTCGGCGATCGCCTCGTCCAGTTCGCCGGCGATCTCGTCGGTGAGCACCGGATCGGCGTCGAACCGGGCCATCATCTCCGCATGTTCGTGGTTGAGATGGGCCAGCAACCCCTTCTCGAAGGAGGGCACCTTCTCCACCTCGACGTCGTTGAGCGCCCCGCTGTTCAGGGCGTAGAGGATGGCGGACATCTCGGAGACCCGCATCGGAGCGTTTTCCCCCTGCTTGAGCACCTGCATGCCGCGCTTGCCCCGCTCGATCTGCTTGCGGGTGGCCTCGTCGAGATCGGATGCGAACTGGGCGAAGGCCGCCAGCTCACGGTACTGGGCCAGGTCGAGGCGCAGGCCGCCGCCGACCTTCTTCATCGCCTTGGTCTGGGCGGCGCCGCCGACACGGGAGACCGACAGGCCGACGTTGACCGCCGGCCGCTGGCCGGAGTTGAACAGCCCGGTCTCGAGGAAGATCTGGCCGTCGGTGATCGAGATCACGTTGGTCGGCACGAAGGCGGAGACGTCGCCGTCCTGGGTCTCGATGATCGGCAGGGCGGTGAGCGACCCGGTCCTCCCCTTGACCTCGCCGTTGGTGAAGTTCTCGACATACTGCTCGCTCACCCTGGCGGCACGCTCAAGCAGACGCGAGTGGAGGTAGAAGACGTCGCCCGGATAGGCCTCGCGCCCCGGGGGACGGCGCAGGATCAACGACACCTGCCGGTAGGCCCACGCCTGCTTGGTCAGGTCGTCGTAGACGATCAGCGCATCCTCACCGCGGTCGCGGAAATACTCGCCCATGGTGCAACCGGTGTAGGGGGCGAGGTACTGCAGCGCCGCCGATTCCGACGCGGAGGCGGAGACGACGATGGTGTGATCGAGGGCGCCGTGCTCCTTGAGGGTGGCGACCACCTTGGCCACGGTGGAGGCCTTCTGGCCGATCGCCACGTAGATGCAGGTGACGCCGGTATCCTTCTGGTTGATGATCGTATCGAGGGCGATGGCGGTCTTGCCGGTCTGGCGGTCACCGATGATCAGCTCGCGCTGGCCGCGCCCGATCGGAATCATGGCATCGATCGCCTTGATGCCGGTCTGCAGCGGCTGATCGACGCTCTTGCGCCAGATCACGCCTGGGGCCACCTTCTCCACCCGCTCGCGCAGGGTGGTGTGGATCGGCCCCTTCCCGTCGATCGGCTGGCCCAGGGCGTTGACCACCCGCCCCTTGAGCTCCGGGCCGACCGGAACCTCGAAGATACGGCCGGTGCAGCGCACCTCGTCCCCTTCGCGCAGATGGAGGTACTCGCCGAAGATGACCGCGCCGACGCTGTCCTCCTCCAGGTTGAGCACCATGGCCATGGTGCCGTCGCCAATCTCCAGCATCTCGCCGGCCATGGCGCCGGAGAGGCCGTGGATGCGGGCGACGCCGTCGCCGACCGAGATGATGGTGCCGACGTTGGCGTCCGCGGAGGCCGCCTCGAAGCCCTTGATCTGCTCCTTGATGATGGAACTGATTTCCGCCGTATCGAGTTTCATGTGGTTACCTCAGTCGATGCGGGGGCCGCCCTGCGGCGTGCCCCAAGTGGTGTTCTGCATGGGTGTGAAGCGATGCGCCGGGCCGCGCTCAACCGGCGAGCGCCGCGCGCATCCCGTGGAGCCGGGTGCGGATGGAGTGGTCGATGCGCCGATCACCGATGTTGACGATGAAGCCCCCGATGATCCGTTCGTCCTGGCGGACGGAGATCTTCAGCTTCCTGCCGACCACCGGCTCCAGCGCGGCGGCGATCCGCTCCCGCAGGGATGCGGGCAGCCGGGTGGCCGCGATCAGCTCCACTGCCACCGTATCGGCATCCCGCTGGATCATCTCCGACAACTGCCGGTCGATCTCCGGCAGCAGGGCGAGCTTGTCCCGGCCGGCGAGAAGGGCGATCAGCCTGCGCAGCTCCTTGGGCATCCGCTTGACCAGTGCCTCCAGCACTCCACGCTTGGCCGCAGCCGGCAAGGCTGGATCCCGCAGCAGCGGGGCCACCTCCGGATGGGATGCCGCCTCGGCCAGCCGATGGAGCGGCGCACGCAGACTCCCGGCACCCTCGTCGCGGATCAACTCGTGCAGAGCCCGCGCGTAGCGACGGGCGATGACCGCTTCGCTACTCATGTCCCCACCCCGTCGTCACGGAAGTCCGGACCAAGGAGCAGACGCCCAGGCCGCCCTCCGGCGGATTTGCACGGCCATCCAGGGCCGGGATGAGAGACTCGTACGATACCATCACGCCTTGCCGTACTCCCGCTCGATGATCGACTCGATCAGGGCGGTATGGCGCTTGGCGTCGAGCTCCGCCTGGATGATCTGCTCCGCCGCCGCCATGGCGATCGAGGCCACCTCGCCGCGAAGCGCCTGCCGGGCACGCTCGGTCTCCGCCGCGATCTCCTCCCGGGCGGCGGCGAGAATCTGCTCGGCATCGCTGCGCGCCTTGTGGACCGCCTCCTCGTTGATCTCCGCCGCACGGCTCTCGGCCCTGGAGAGGATGGCCTGAGCCTCGGCACGGGCCTTGGCGAGCTGCCGCTCCACTTCGGCCTCGGCCTTCTTGCGCTGCTCCTGCCCCGCCTCCGCCGCGGCCAGCCCCTCGGCGATCTTGCGTGCACGCTCCTCCATCATCTCGTTCAGAGGGCCGTAGAGGTGTTTTTTCATCAGCCAGACCAGGGTGAGGAACACCACGATCTGACCGATGAATGTGAGGTCGATACTCATGCCAGATCAGAGCGCAACACGTCCGTCCATGGACGTTTTGCCCGTCGACGGGAATCGAAGCGCGACCCCCTTGCAAACCCCTTGGTTGCCTCTGCAACCTCGGAATCAGCGCGGCCCACCCGGCCGCGGACACCGGCTTCCAGCACGGATGTCATCCGATGAACGGATTGGCGAAGAGGAACCAGAGGGCGAAGGCCATGATGATGAAGGGGAAGGACTCCATCAGACCGGCGAAGATGAACATGTTGAACATCAGCTGGGGCCGCATCTCCGGCTGACGCGCGATCCCTTCCAGCGTCTTGGAGGTGATCAGCCCCCAGCCGATGGCCGACCCGAGACCGGCGGCGGCGAGGATCAGCCCGACGGAGATGGCGGTCGCCGCGGTGATGATCGTGTGTGTGTCCATGTGTGCTACTCCTTTGCGTGTTGTTGGGTGTTGGGGAAGAGTGGGAAATCCTGGACGTCAGGGAATCAGTGTTCGACCGGCTGGTGGGCGATGGAGAGGTAGACGATCGAGAGGATCATGAAGATGAACGCCTGCAGCAGACCGATGAAGAGGTGGAACATGCTCCACCCCAGACCGACGAAGAAGCCGACGATCATCCCCACCGCGCCGCCGCCGAGCAGCAGGAAGGCGATGAGCAGGAAGATCACCTCGCCGGCGAACATGTTGCCGAAGAGCCGGAAGGCGAGCGAGAGGGGCTTGGCCAGCTCCTCGATCAGCTTGAGTACCAGGTTGAGCGGCATGATCACCGGCTTCAGCGGCGCCGGCATCAGGTTGGTGAAGGGCTCGAAGAGCAGCTCCTTGCAGAAGTGGACCGGTTTGAGCCTGAACTCGTAGTAGAGCACCAGGACGAAGACACAGACCGCCATCGCCGCCGGCAGATTGAGATCGTTGGTCGGTACCGGACGGAAGTGGGGGATGCCGAAGAGCGATGCGATGTGGCCCATCAGGTAGGCCGGCAGGATGTCCATGGTGTTGCAGAGGAAGACGAAGACGAAGATGGTCAGCGCCAGAGGGGCGATCAGCGGATTCTCGACCGGGAAGTTGTCCTTCACCGTCTGGTTGACGAATTCGATGATCGACTCGACGAAGTTCTGCATCCCGCCGGGGGTGCCGGCGGTGAGCCGTGCCGCCAGACGCCTGGAGAACCAGACCATGCCCGCCGCGATCAGGATGGTGATCAGCATGGTGTCGAGGTGGATCTGGAGAAAGGGGTTCTCGTCACTCAGCTTCAGGGTCCAGTAGTGGAGGTGGTCCGCGATGCCGTGCTCGTGGCCTTGTTCTGTCAACTCGGAATCTCCCTCTCTTTGTTGCCCGCACATGCGGCGCTCCGGCCAGTTCCTCCCGCCATCCGCGCCGATTCGCCGGCCATCAGGCGGAACCCGGCGAAAAAGAGCGCCGCCTGCGCCGCCGCCATCCCCCCGGCCACCCCCGGCAGCCACAATCCGACCGCATGGCCGAGGGCGAGCAGGGCGAAGACCGAGACGAAACGCCCGGCGGCGATGAGCACCCCCCGGGCGCGACCGATCCGCTCCGGCGGAACCCCGGCAACGCGGCGGGCGAGCTGCAACCCGAGCAGCGCCATCAACAGGGCGCCGTAGCCTGCGGAGGCGGCCATCCGCACCCCGCCGACCATGCCCGCGGCCGCCGCGGCCAGCAGCCCCGCGACGAGCTGGGCCCCCAGCACCGAGCGGGCCGAGGCGCCAGGCTGCATCAGCAGCGGCCCCAACCCGCCAAGGGGCATCCGCGAGCCGTACGGCCATGCCCCGAGAGCGGCCTTCCGACGCCATGCGGGCACCGGCGGGCGGCGCGATTTGTAGCGGGAGGCAGGCTCGATTGCAACGCCCTTGCCTCATCTCCGACGGGCACCGGCCCTTCCTCCCCCGGGGACGACAACGAACTATTCGATGTGATACAGGGTGTTTAGCGCGTTCAGGTAGAGTGTCACCCGATAAGGGTCCACCCCCCTTCCCACAGGGGCGAAGGCGGCGAGGAACGCCTCGGCATAGGCACGTCGATCCCGCATGGAAAGGCGCTTCCAGTCCTCGGCGTCGACGACGCCGTCACCGGAACGGTCGAAGCGGCGTTCGACCTGCGCCGGCGTCTCTCCGGCCGCAGCCGGCAACAGCGGGGGGATCAGCGCAAGGATGAGCAGGAGGGCGGAGCAGGGCACCAACCGGGGCAGGAGGCGTCCGCACCGCCTCCTCCCTCCACCGGAGGTTCTCGTCGCAGCCCCGGGCGGCAGCCTCACGCAGCCGTCAGTAGCGGTAGTGGTCCGGCTTGTAGGGGCCGTCGATCGGCACGCCGATGTAGTCGGCCTGTTCCTGGGTGAGCCGGGTCAGACGCGCGCCGATCTTCTCCAGGTGGAGCCGCGCCACCTCCTCGTCGAGATGTTTGGGCAGGGTGTAGACCCGCTTTTCGTAGCGTTCACCGTGGCAGAAGATCTCGATCTGGGCCAATACCTGGTTGGTGAAGGAGTTGGACATGACGAAACTGGGGTGGCCGGTGGCGCAGCCCAGGTTGACCAGCCGCCCCTCGGCGAGCAGCGTGATCCGCTTGCCGTCGGGAAAGATCACCTGATCGACCTGGGGTTTGACGTTCTCCCAGCGGTACTGCCGCAGCGAGGCGACGTCGATCTCGTTGTCGAAGTGGCCGATGTTGCAGACGATCGCCTGATCCTTCATCGCCGCCATGTGGTCGTGGGTGATGACATGGTAGTTGCCGGTGGCGGTGACGAAGATGTCGGCCAGCCGACACGCATCGTCCATGTGGACCACGCGGTAGCCCTCCATCGCCGCCTGCAGCGCGCAGATCGGATCGATCTCGGTCACCCAGACGGTGGCACCCATCCCGCGGAAGGCCTGGGCGCACCCCTTGCCGACGTCGCCGTAGCCGAGCACGACGCAGATCTTGCCGGCGATCATCACATCGGTGGCCCGCTTGATGCCGTCGATGAGCGACTCGCGGCAGCCGTAGAGGTTGTCGAACTTCGACTTGGTCACCGAATCGTTGACGTTGATCGCGGTGAAGGGGAGTTCACCGCGCGCCTCCATCTGGTAGAGACGGTGGACACCGGTGGTGGTCTCCTCGGTCACCCCCCGGATGGAGGAGAGCCGCCGGGAGTACCAGCCCGGTTCCTCGGCCAGCCGCTTGCGGATGGCGGCGAAGAGCGCCACCTCCTCCTCGCTGGTCGGGTGGTCCAGCAGCGAAGGATCCCGCTCCGCCTTGGCGCCCAGGGTGACCAGCAGCGTGGCGTCCCCTCCGTCGTCGAGGATCATGTTCGGCGTGCCGCCGTCGTGCCACTCCATGATGCGGTGGGTGAACTCCCAGTACTCCTCCAGGCTCTCCCCCTTGTAAGCGAAGACCGGAACCCCCTCGGCGGCGATCGCGGCTGCGGCGTGGTCCTGGGTGGAGAAGATGTTGCACGAGGCCCAGCGCACCTCCGCACCGAGCGCGGTCAGGGTCTCGATCAACACGCCGGTCTGGATGGTCATGTGCAGGGAGCCGGCGATCCGCGCCCCTTTGAGCGGCTGCGCCGAACGGTACTTCTCGCGCACGGCCATCAGACCGGGCATCTCGGTTTCGGCGATGGCCAGCTCCTTGCGGCCAAAGGCGATGGTCTCGGCGGACATATCCGCCACACGGTAATCGGGATTGGACATCGCTGCGTTCACACTCCTGAGCTTGATTCTGATCGCAAAAAGACCGCGTCCATAGGCTGTTTGGCTTCACGGCGATCGAACGCGGTTTTCGATCGCCTTACAATAAGCCGTCGCTTGCATAGGCAAGCTCCCGTTTTGCGCGACCGTCCTGGTCGCGGCCCGGCTGCTTGCGAACCCGCCGGGCATCCGGCTACGGCCGCCTGTCGGTTGATTCTGCCGGCCACTGCGGCACCGCACGCCCCCCCGCCGCGGATCGGAATTCAGTGAGACGACGATCAGAGGCCGACGGCGGCCCTGAGCGCCTCCACCTGGTCGGTCCGCTCCCAGGTGAACTCGGGCAGATCGCGCCCGAAGTGGCCATAGGCCGCGGTCCTGGAATAGATCGGACGCAACAGATCGAGCTGCCGCACGATCCCCTTGGGTCGGAGGTCGAAGACCTCGCGCACCGCAGCGGAGAGCCTCTCCTCGTCCACCTTGCCGGTGCCGAAGGTGTCGATCATCACCGAGACCGGGCGGGCCACGCCGATGGCGTAGGCCACCTGCACCTCGCAGCGGTCGGCCAGCCCGGCGGCGACGATGTTCTTGGCCACGTAACGCATCATGTAGCAGGCGGAGCGGTCGACCTTGCTCGGATCCTTGCCGGAGAAGGCGCCTCCGCCGTGGTGGCCGAATCCGCCGTAGGTGTCGACGATGATCTTGCGGCCGGTCAACCCGCAATCACCGACCGGCCCGCCGATGACGAAGCGACCGGTGGGGTTGATGTGGAAGACGGTTCCGTCGTGGAGCAGGCCGGTCGGCTCGAGCACCGGCTTGACGATCGTGTCGATCACCGCCTCGGCGAGTTCGTCGTGGCCCACCTCCGGGGTGTGTTGGGTGGAGAGGACCACCGCGTCGATCGCCACCGGCCGCTGCTCCTCGTAACGCACGGTCACCTGCGACTTGGCATCCGGCCGGAGAACGTCGAGCGTTCCGGCCTTGCGCACGGCGGCCTGCCGCTCCACCAGCTGGTGCGCGAGGTGGATCGGCGTCGGCATCAACATCTCGTTCTCGTTGCAGGCGTAGCCGAACATCAGCCCCTGGTCGCCCGCGCCCTGATCGAGGTCGAGCCCCTCACCCTCGTTGACCCCCTGCGCGATGTCCGGCGACTGCTTGTCCAGGCTGACCAGCACGGCGCAGCTTCGCCAGTCGAAGCCCATCTCCGAGGAGTTGTAGCCGATCTCCCGGATCGCCCGGCGGACCACCTCGGGGTAGTCGACCACCGCCGTGGTGGTGATCTCCCCGGCGATCACCGCCATCCCGGTGGTGACCATCGTCTCGCAGGCGACGCGCGCGGTGCGATCCTGCTCCAGGATGGCGTCGAGGATGGAGTCGGAGATGCGGTCGGCCACCTTGTCCGGGTGTCCCTCGGAGACCGATTCGCTGGTGAA